>NZ_UWOA01000083.1:0-10750 GCF_900604305.1 Mycobacterium sp. P7213 | reverse complement strand
CCCCCGAAGCCGCCTTCATCGCCCCGGCACCCGACGCGGCCACGGCTGCCACGGCGGCCACTCCCGGATTCGGCCCCGACGCCCCGCCGACCCAGGACTTCATGTACCCCTCCATCGGCCAGAACTGCCAGGCCGACGGCGGCAACGTCATCGCCACTGCGCTGTCGGTGGCCGGCCCGGCCACGATTCCGACCCCCGGCCCCAAGCCCGGCCAGACCGCCTACGTGTTCACCGCCATGGGAACCCCCGGCCCGGCCGAGACGCAGAAGCTGCCGCTGAACGTCACGTGGGTGAACCTGACCACCGGCAAGTCCGGGAGCGCCACCTTGCAGCCGCGCACCGACATCAACCCCGAGGGGCCGACGACGCTGACGGCGATCGTCGACACCGGTTCGGGCAGCATCATGTCGACGATCTTCGGTCAGGTCAGCACCAAGGACCACCAGTGCAACTTCCTGCCCACCATCGGCTCCACCGTGGTGCCCTGACCAGCTGATTCTGCGCGTCGACCCCGGTCCGAGCGGCGATAAGGTTGTGGCCATGACCGTCCCCCGCACGTCGGCGACGTGGACGTTGTTGATCGGCTTGGCTGCCATGTTGGTCCTGGCGATGAGCGGTTGCGCCGGGGGCCGGAACTCGGCGGAACGGTCGCCGTCGGATGCCGCGGTGTCCGCGCCGGCGCCGATGAGCCCGCCGAATCAAACCGTGCAACGGGATGTCGTGACCACCGGCAGCCTCAACATCGCGGTGACCGACGTCGGCGGGTCGGTGGACCGGCTCATCGATCTGGCCACCGGGCTCGGCGGCCGCGTCGATGACCGCACCGAAAGCACGGCCCCGGGTCGTTCCCACACCGCCGAGCTGACCCTGCGCATACCGTCAGCAAAGGTCGATGAGTTCCTCGACGGCGCAAAGCAACTCGGGGATGTCTTGTCGATCGCGTTGCGGCACGACGACGTCACCGGGCAGCGCGTCGACCTCGATGCGCGGGTCGCTGCCTTGCAGGCGTCGGTGGACCGGTTGACCTCGCTGATGAAGTCCGCCTCCACCACGGCCGATCTGCTGCAGGCCGAGAAGGAGCTGACGTCACGGCAGGCCGACCTCGACAGCCTGCGGGCGCAGCGCACCCAACTCGGCGACCAGATCAGCTACGCGACACTCACCGTTTCGCTGGCCTCCGAGTTCGAGTCGACCGCACCCGGATTCGTCGCGTCGGTTCGCCACGGCTGGCATGCCCTGCTGTCGTTCACCCACGGCCTGGTCTCGGTCGCAGGCTTCCTACTGCCCTGGCTGCCGGTGATCGTGCTGATCGCGGCCGTCGTGATGGTCCTGCGCCGCAGGACCCGACGTCGGCGTCAGTAGGCCATGAACAAGATGGCGTCCCGGTCATAGTTCATGCCGGGATGCGCATCCGCAAGGTGCTTCTGGGTCAGGTCGACCAGATCGTCTTCGTCTTTGCCGACGATCGCCTCGCCACACGGACAGTTCAGGTGAGTTTTCATGTCGTCGCCTTTCCCTTACTGACTTGGGCCTGTTTCGCAGCCAATTTCTGGGCCTTCTTGGTGGACCGCACCTGCTGCAACGACGACGCGTCCACGACGTCTGCGATCGACAGGTGTGTCCCAGGCTCACCGTATGCCCCGGCAGCCTCCCGCCACCCCGACGGGGTCACGCCGTACTGCTTGCCGAGCAGGGCCAGAAAGATCCGGGCCTTCTGCTCCCCGTAGCCGGGCAGTGCCTTGAGGCGTTTCAACACCTCGGCGCCGTCGGGCTCACCGGCGGTCCACAATGCGGTCGTGTCGCCGCCGTACTGATCGACCACTGCTTTGGCGAGCGCTTGAACCCGGCCCGCCATCGAACCCGGAAACCGGTGCACCGCAGGCTTTTCAGCGAACACTGCGGCGAACTCTTCAGGGTCGCGCGCGGCGATGTCGTGCGGGTCCAGTCCGCCCATCCGTTGCGCGAGCTTCTGCGGGCCGGCGACCGCGACCTCCATCGGAATCTGCTGATCGAGCAGCATTCCGACCAGCAGCGCGAACGGGTCTCCCGAGAGCAGCTCGTCAGCCTCGGGGTCTTGAGTGAGGCAGAGTTTCGGAGTCACCAACCACCTCTCGACAAGGAGCGGACGGTCCAACGTCCGCGTTACTCCACTGAGAGAGATGGTAGCCATCCTCGAATGCGTGACACTGCCGTCCCGCTTTTTCGGACCGGTCCCGCACCCCCAGGACCGCAACCACGGAGATAGGCGCATTCGACCTGAAGCCCCCTTGGGGGAGCGCACAGTTGGTCATGGCCGGTCTGCACTCACTCGGGGTCTTCGTCATCCCAGATGCTCTGGTTCGGCCTCAAACCACCGGGTGCATACGGGCCGGTGTTGAGCGAAGCGCAGGTCCCGAACGGGCCGACCCAGCTACCGCTTTCCGGGCAGTAGGTCCGGCTCCCGAAATCGTCAGAGCACAACCGGGCATCGAAGCAATACGGCTCAATCGGATCTGCGCCAGCGACCGCAGCCGGCGTAATGGCGACAGCGGCCATGACCGTCAGAATCAACCCGGTAAGCAAACGCTTCATGACCGTCTACGCCCATCCGTCGAAGTAGCCACGCTCTGCCCCGCGGCCCAGCAGGTACCGCAACCCTGCACCAAGATAGAGCTGCCGTCGATTTTCCTCGGATGCGGCTAACCATCCCGCTTGGTCTGGCCGGCCTCCTCGATCATCCACCCCAAAGCTCGACTCGGCCTGGATGCTAGCTGATCGCGTTTGGCGACCCGAGCCCTGCCGCGCCTGGGCAACCTCCGACGCTTGTCGGACCCACGGTTCACAATCGCGGGCACACCCATGAGCCCGAAAGAGGCCCACCAGATGCTCAGAGCTATTGCCGCCCTAGCGCTTACCACCGCAGGGCTGACACTCCTGCCGGCACCGCACGCTGAAGCCGTACCCTGCCTGCACCGAGGCAGACAGCACGTCACCCAGCACGCCAACGGAAACACCGACGCCGACTCGCGACGGAACGTCCTACTCGGTGAGCGTCCGACGTGCAGCACCGACGGGGGCTCCAAGGACACCGACGACACCTGGACGCGTCGACAAGATGACATCGACCGAGAACGTCACCGCTGGTGAAGACCGTCCGCAGCGATAAGAACTCCCCCGGCGCCCGCGAACTGACCTGTAGCCGGCGGCCCGCCCTCACCTGTAGAGGCCTGGTCGACCCGTGGGGTCCACCCCAGCCGACCAAAACCTTCCGGTGGTCTGTGTCAGTGGCGTGTGCAACGGTAGAGGCCATATCCAGCGAACGCACCCCTGCAGGAGAAGGACCATGAGACGTGTAGCGGCAGCACTGTTCACCGCGGTGGTTTCCGCCGTAGCCCTGGCCGCCACGGCCGGGGCGATACCGGAGCAGGGCACCCCGGAGTTCGACACGTACATGCAAGGCCTGGAGCGCAACGGGTTCAACCTCAACCCCGACACCGCCTGGCGCGTAGCGCATCAGGCGTGCGAGGGCGGACTTCCCGGGTTCATCGGGTGGGAACTCATGGCACAAGGAGTCGTCGGGCCCGGAGCGGACCAGCGGCTGATGGACGTGGCCCGCAAATACGCCTGCCCGGTGCAGTAACTGCCCGAACTAGCCGCTCTTGCGGCGGAACTCCCGGCGGCTCTCCACCGGTCCGTGCGACCGCGACTGCTTGGCGCCGCCGTCCTTATGGTCGGAGCCGCCCGCCGCCTTCGCCTTCTTACGCTCCAGCGCCTCCCGGAACTTGCGCTTGTTCTCGTCTGCGGCGGAATCTGATTCGGGCATACCCGGGAGCCTAGCTCAGCGCCGGGCATACCGGTGGGAGATGTTCAGCGCACTCCCGGCGGCATGCCGTAGAGGTGCTGGATCGGCAGTGTCACCAGCACGCGGCGGTCGGTCACCATAGCCTGGCGGTACTCGTCCCAGTCCGGATGCTCCCCGGCGATATTGCGGTACAACGCAATCAGTGCCTCGACGGTGTCGTCATCGGGCGCAGCGGCCGGCGGCGTCAGCTGGGCATCTCCCTCGGCGACGGCATAAGACCAGCCGTCGTCGGAATCGACCAGCAGCGACGCTCTGGGGTCACGGCGCAGGTTGCGGGTTTTGGCCCGCGGTTCGGTGACCGACACCTGCACCACCAGCGACCGCGGGTCGAAGTAGTACTTCACGTTCGACAGTTGGGGGCGTCCGTCTTTCTTGAGGGTGGCCAAGACGCCGAGCGAGTTCCCGCTGATCAACGCAAGCAACTTGTCGTCGAATACCTGGCGTCCCATGATCGAAGCCTACCGACGTGTCCGCTTATTGCCAGCGTTGTTCCACCGATTGGAGGCCGTCTCATGACCCGGTATGCCCTGTTTCTGCGCGGCGTGAATGTCGGCGGGGTCAACCTCAAGATGGCCGAGGTCGCTGCCGCGCTGACCGCTGCCGGATTCTCCGAGGTCCGCACCCTGCTGGCCAGCGGCAACGTGCTGCTGGACTCGCCCGCCGATGCCGCGGCGGTGCGCGCGACCGCCGAGGCAGCGTTGCGGAAGCGCTTCGGCTATGAGGCCTGGGTGCTGGTCTACGACGTAAACACCGTGCGCGACATCGTGGCGGCGTATCCCTTCGAACCTGAGGTCGCAGGCGTGCACTCCTATGTCACGTTCGTCGCCGACGACGCGGCGCTGACCGAATTGGCGAAACTGGCAGCAGATGCCGACGACAAGATCGCCCCCGGTGGCGGGGTGATGTACTGGCAGATCCCCAAGGGCGACACCCTGACCAGCGCTGTGGGCAAGACGATGAGCAACAAGCGGTACAAATCCGCCACCACCACCCGCAACCTGCGCACGCTGAACAAAATGCTGCGCTGAGCCGCACACCGGTAAGGTCGCAGGCGTGAGCCAGGCACACAAAGTCACCCTGACCGGGGTCTCCGAAACCGCGTTGCTGACCTTGAACGCTCGGGCTAGAGAGGCCCGCCGTCCCGACGGGATCATCGAAGACCCGATGGCGATCAGCCTGGCCGAGTCGATCGACTTCGACTTCGCGAAATTCGGGCCGACGCGCCAGGACATCGCGCTGCGCGCCTTGGCCTTCGATGAGCAGACCCGCCAATTTCTGCGCCAGCACCCGTCGGGCACCGTGGTGGCCCTGGCCGAGGGTTTGCAGACCAGCTTCTGGCGGGTGAGCGCGAGCGTGCCCGACGCCGCGTTCCGCTGGCTCACCGTCGATCTCCCGCCGATCATCGACATCCGCGCCCGGCTGCTGCCGGCGTCGCCGCAGATCTCGGTGTGCGCCCAATCCGCGTTGGACTACAGCTGGATGGACCAGGTCGATCCGGACAAAGGCGTGTTCATCAGCGCCGAGGGCCTGCTGATGTACCTGCAGCCTGAGCAGTCGCTCGGGCTGATCGCCGAGTGCGCCCGCCGCTTCCCGGGCGGGCGGCTGCTCTTCGATGTGCCGCCGCCGTTGCTGGCGATGCTGATTCGCCGCGGGGTATGGACGTCGCTGCGGTACAAGGCGCCACCGATGCCGTTCAACCTCTCGGTGAGCCAAGCGGCCGATCTGGTAAACACCATGCCCGGTATCCGGGCCGTGCGCGATCTGCCGTTGCCGGCCGGGCGCGGGTGGCTGTTCAACACCTTGCTCTCGAGCGCCTATCGGCTGCGCTTCCTGGATCCGGTCCGTCCGTCACTGTCCCTGCTGGAATTCGGCTAAGCACCGCTGTCGAAGGCCGCGTCGAGGTAGCGCAGCGCGTCGGCCTTGGCCAAACCGACCGCGTGGGCCGCGGCCGCGAAAGCGCCCGCCGCCTGCGTCATAGCTGCATCGGCCGGGTCACTACTTGCCACGAAGGTGCCGAACCGGCCCCGAGTTTCGACGACGCCGCCGGCCTCCAGCTCGCGGTAGGCGCGCGCGACGGTGTTGACCGCCAGACCCAGTTGACTCGCCAATTGGCGCACCGTCGGCAGCCGGGTTCCCGCCGGCAGTGCCCCGGCCCGGACCGCCTCGATCAGTGCGCCCCGGATCTGCTCGAACAGCGGCACGTCGGCATGCACGTCGTTTTTCAGCAGGTCGGAAAAGTCCATTCGGCCAGTATCCCGCTATCTTGGTGGCGTGCGGGTGGTGGTGTTCAGTGGCGCAGGGATCTCAGCGGAGAGCGGGATACCTACCTTCCGTGACGACGAGAAGGGCCTCTGGTCGCAATACGACCCTTACGAGGTCTCCAGCATCGACGGCTGGAATCGACAGCCAGAGCTGGTCTGGGGCTGGTATTCATGGCGCTGCCAGCTGGCCCGCCGCTATGAGCCGAACCTGGGCCACACCGCGATCGCGGACTGGGAACAGCACGCCGACGTCCAGGTCATCACCCAGAACGTCGACAATCTGCACGAGCGCGGCGGCAGCTCCACAGTCCATCATCTGCACGGCCGGATGTTCACCTTCCGATGCTCGGACTGCGAACAACCGCACGACACGCAGCTGCCGGAGCTGGCTGAGCCCGTGCTCGAAATCATGCCGCCGCAGTGCGAGTGTGGCGGGCTGATCCGCCCGGACGTGGTGTGGTTCGGCGAACAGCTGCCCGAGGAGCCGTGGAACGCAGCAGTCGGGGCCATCGACGCCGCTGATGCGCTGATCGTGGTCGGCACGTCCGGTGTGGTCTATCCGGCGGCCAGCCTGCCCGAACGAGCACTAGAGCTGGGCAAGACCGTCATTCAGGTGAATCCTGAGCCGACGCCACTGTCGGAGCGGGCCACGGTTTTTCTGCAGACCACCGCGTCGGCAGCCCTGCCGGGGATGGCGCAGCGGTTGCCGTTCCTGCTGAGCTGACTCGGTTCAGGCCGGGCGGCTGGCCGAGCCCAGCGCGAACTCCGACACCGGTACCGGGGCCCATGCCGGGAATTGATGCCCACGCCGCGACCTACCGACGACGAAGCCCGCGGCGGCGATCGTCTGCTCGGTCTCGCGGTGGGTGTGGCAGTTGCCGAACAATCGGGGCCAGAAGGTGGCGTCGGCGAACCGTTGCAGCCCGCCACGCACCCCGGCGCTGGCGACATGCTCGAAGTAGCGCAGCTGGCCGCCCGGCTTGAGCAGTGCGAACAACTGGCGCAGCACCTCATCGGGACGGTCGACCGAGCACAAGACCAGCGAGCACACGATCGCGTCGAACCGCTCCCCGGAGTCCAGGGCCTCGACGGTGCTCGCCAGCACGGTGATCGGCACCGGCGCCGCCGCCGCGGCAGACACGGCGGCATCCCGCAGCCGTGACTCCGGTTCGGGGGCCACCACCTCGGTCACGGTGTCGGGGTAGAAGCCGAAGTTGCTCCCAGTGCCGGCTCCCACCTCCAGCACACGCCCGGACAGACCTTCCAGGTTCTCCCGGCGGCGGTCCCGCAACCAGTCGGTCTCGCGGCTGGACATGAAGGTCCAGATCCGGGCGAACAGCGGGTTGTCCAGGGTGTCCGATGCGCTCATGGCAGCCACCCTAGCCGGGCGCAGCGGAGGCGCACACAGCTCCTGCAGCGCCGGCCGCACCAAACGCTACCGGCCAGTAATATTGCCACCATTTCCCGAAACGTGACTCAATGATTCCTTAATAGCGGCCCATAGGCTCAGGGTCATGTGGATCGACGACTCAAGTGCCGACGTCATCAAGGTCGACTTCGAGGCCCTGTACCACGGCGATTTCCTCGTCGAGGGCGACACCTCGGAGCAGGTCGAAGGCTTGCATTCGCTGGCCAGCTGATTGATCGGCGCCGCGACAGCGGCGCCTTTCAATATGGTGCGGTTACGCGCAGGTCGCCGCCTTGCGGACGACGTTTCAGCGTTGGCTGACCCTGCGCGCCAGGGACCGCACAAGCGTGACGACCCGCTGAGTGCCGCAACCTCTGAAATCAGCGGTTCGCGAATCTGACCGGCACCGACGCCGAACCGAGGAAAAAGCCCCACAGCATTTGTCTTCAGACCAGCAGCGAACGATCYCCCCAGCGGCGCTCGCCGCGAACCGCCAGTCCGAGCCGAAGGTGACAGATCAGTTGTCGGGGATACCTGCCCCCGAGAGGCCGGCGACCATGTCTTCGCGGTGGAGCAGCGACGCCACCCCCGCCCCGAATTGCCTGAGCTTGTTGATGACGGTCTGGCCTTCGGGCGTGTGGCCCCAGATGCTGATGCCCTGATAGGTGGTGGGCGCCCAGGTGGTTTCGTCGACGATCAGGGGGTTCCAGCCGACCTCCCATTCGAAGCCCGACGGCGTCATCGCGTAGTAGGACAGTTCACGGTCGTTGGTGTGCTGGCCCACGCCCAGCGCCATGTCGAAACCCAGCTGTTTGACCCGCTGATAGGACGCGGCCATGTCGTCCAACTCCGCGACCTGGATGTTGACGTGCTGCACGCGGGTGCGAATCGGGTTGATCGGCAGGCGGTTGGCGGCGGCAATCGCCACCGAATGGTGGCGTTGGTTGACCCGCAGGAATCGGATCTTGACCTTGACACCGCTGATCGTCTCGTCGATGAAATCGGAGAGCCGGGCGTCGAACACCGTGGCGTAGTAGCCGCGCATCTGCTGAGGCCTCTTGGTGGTGATGGCGACGTGGCCGATACCGCCCTCGCCGGTGACAAATCCGCCGCGCACCGCGGCCTCCAACGGCACGTCGGCGATACCCGGCCGGGTGAAGATCTCCTGGACGAGGCCGTTGGGGCCGGGGAATCGCGCCAGGCGCTCCACCCCGCGCAGCGCGGCCTCCTCCGCGGTTCCCTCGACCATCGGCACGCCGTGCAACGCCACCCGGGCGGCGACCTCATCGAAACTGCTGTGGTCGTCCAGTTGCCAGCCGAGCGCCGTCACGTCCTCGGCCGGGCCGCGCCGCAGCAGGAATCGGCACGCGTTGTCGTCGAGCCGAAACCGCATCACATCGGGCAGGGCGTCGTCGACGTGCATGCCTATGGCGTCGCGGCCGAATCGTCGCCAATCGGCGAACCGTGCCGTCTCGATGGCGACGTAGCCCAGACGGACGTTGCCGAATATCGAGGGCGCCGCGGTGGTGGTCATGAGGCGAGAAATTCGGTGACGATGCGGTTGAACAGTTCGGCACGTTCCCACTGCATCCAGTGCCCGGTGCGGGCGGTCATCACCAGATCGGCGTTGGGCATCAGGTTCACCAGCAGCGGACCTCCGGCGGGCCGGTTGACCTTGTCGTCCCGGCCCCACAGCACCAGCGTCGGCGTGGGCAAATCCTTCAGCCGCTTATCGCGAGTCAGATCCATCCGCCACAGCGTGCGCAGCGCCGTCGGTCCCGAGGGGCGACGAAGCGGCGGGTTGGCCACCACCTCCGGATCGATGGAGGCGGCGTAGCGCAGTTCGATCAGGTCGTCGGGAACCGAGCCGCCGTCGTAGACCAAGTAGGTACGGATGAAGGCCTCCAGCTTGGCGCGGCTGGGACCGTCGCCGCTGTAATAGGCCAGCAGACTGCGCAGTCCCGGAGTGGGAAGGCCGCGGGTGGTCCCGATGCCGCCCGGGCCCATCAAGACGAGCTTGCCCACCCGTGCCGGATTGTCCAGGGCCAGCCGCAGCGCGCATGACCCGCCGTAGGAGTTGCCGACCAGGTGCGCGGCGTCGATGTCGAGCTCGTCGAGCAGCCCGAGAATAGTCGCAGCGAGAGAACCGAACGGGTCGGCCTGGTCGACGTGCTTTGCCGAACGGCCGTAACCGGGCATGTCGGGCACGATGACGCGGAAGTTGCGCGCCAGTGCGTCGATGTTGCGCGAATAGTTCGACACCCCGGTGGCGCCCGGCCCGCCGCCGTGCAGGAGCACAACCGCTGGGCCGCTGCCGGCCTCGGTGAGGAATATCGGTCGGCCGGCGACGGAGACGGTACGTTCGGTCAGCTCGATGGCGGTCATGCGGTTACCTCATTTCGCGCTGCGACGGTGTAGCCGTCCGGGGGTGCGGGCAGCGGCTTCCTGGATCCGGCTGCGGCATAGATGAATCCGTCCGGGCGAAGAACCACCGTGGCTGCCTTTCGGCTCCGCAGCCACCGGACGAGTCCGGGGTCTGAGATCCGGTGTGCGCGGACCCCCAGTTCCGTCCACGCGTCCGCGCCCGGTGGCAGCTCGCCGGTGTGCAGGATGGCCCAGCCGCCGCCCAGCAGATCGTCGAGGCGAGTGCTGCCGCCGTCGCTGTCGGTGATCCATGGTTGCGGGACCTGCCATCCGACGGCGCGATGGCGACTCGTGGAGAAGAAGCCGTCGGCATAGCGGGCTTCGGGCACCCACATCAACCGTTGTGAAGCAGCCCGTGCGGCGGGTACCCACGTCACCATGCGCATGACGTGGTTGCGCACGGTGGCAATCGCCCGGTTGCGTTCGGTGATGATTCGCCCGACCATCCGGGCGCGCCGGGTGGTTTCGGTGACGTGCGGCTTGCGCTCTACTTGGTAGGAGTCCAGCAGCTCTTCCGGCGCCAGCCCGTTGAGTACCGCCGCGAGCTTCCAGCACAGGTTGGCCACGTTGAGGTGAGCCCCTCGTAGTGGTCCAGTCGTTGTGGGACTCTGATGCCCGATCTTCGGGCAGGAAGAATCGACGACGACATGGCAGCCAAGAAGCGCCGGCGGCACACGCCGGATCAGATCATCCGCAAGCTCGCCGAGGGCAACAAGCTCCTCGGCGCCGGCCAGGAGCTCTCCGAGGTGTGCCGGCACCTGGAGATCACCGAGTCGACCTGGCATCGCTGGGTCGCCCAGTACGGCGGCATGAAGG
>NZ_UWOA01000037.1:0-48778 GCF_900604305.1 Mycobacterium sp. P7213 | reverse complement strand
CCTCGGGCCGAAGCCCGGTGCCCGGCCTGCCCCGGCCGTTATCGGGCCGCCCACCGTTGACCCGCACCGATTCGGGCGGATCGACGACGACGGCACGGTGTGGCTGGTCACGTCGACCGGTGAGCGTCAGATCGGCTCCTGGCAGGCCGGCGACCCCGAGGCCGCGTTCGCCCACTTCGGCCGCCGGTACGACGACCTGAGCACCGAGGTGACCCTGCTCGAGGAGCGGTTGTCGTCCGGCAGCGGCGACGCCCGCAAGATCAAGGCATCCGCTGCGGCGCTGGCCGAGCAGTTGCCGACGGCCAGCGTCCTCGGGGACGTAGAGGCGCTGGCCGCTCGGATCGCGGCGGTTAGCGAGCACGCCGACAGCGTCGCCGCGGCCGGCCGTGCGCAGCGCGATGAGCATCGAGCGGCGGCGACCGCACGCAAGGAGGCGCTGGCCGCCGAAGCCGAGGAGTTGGCCGCGACCTCGACACAGTGGAAGGCCACCGGCGACCGACTGCGCGCCATTCTCGACGAATGGCGCACCATCACCGGCCTGGACCGCAAGGTCGACGACGCGCTGTGGAAGCGCTACGCCGCGGCCCGCGACGGCTTCAACCGGCGCCGCGGCTCGCACTTCGCCGACCTCGATCGCGGCCGCGCCGGGGCGCGCGAGGAGAAGGAACGACTGTGCAAGCGGGCCGAGGAGCTGTCGGGGTCCACCGACTGGGCGTCCACCAGTGCCACGTTCCGGCAGCTGCTGGCCACCTGGAAAACGACGGGGCGGGCCTCCAAGGACGTCGATGAGGCACTGTGGCAGCGGTTCAAGGCCGCCCAGGACACGTTCTTCTCAGCCCGCAACGCCGCGAACGCCGAACGCGACGCCGAACTGGAGGCCAATGCCACCGCCAAGGAGGCCCTGCTGGCCGAGGCGGAGCGGATCGACCCGACCAACCAGAACGCCGCGCGCGCCGCGCTGCGCTCGATCGTCACCAAGTGGGACGACCTGGGCAAGGCGCCCCGGGAGCGTTCCGCCGAGTTGGAACGGCGACTGCGGGCGGTGGAGAAGAAGGTCCGCGACGCCGGTGCTGCCGCAGAGGCCGCCGTGGTGGATCCCGAAGCAGAAGCCCGGGCCGCGCAGTTCCGCACCCGCGCCGAACAGTTCGAACGTCAGGCGCTCAAGGCCCAGGCCGCGGGCCGGGACAAGGAGGCCGCCGAGGCCACCGCCAACGCCGAGCAGTGGCGGCAATGGGCCCAGGCCGCCGAACAGGCGCTCAACCGGCGCTGACCACCTGCCGATGTTTGAGCATCGGCACCGCCGGGCTACCACCCCCAGTGAGACAACAACCAACTCACTGGAGGTGACGCATGAGCAATATCACCGCAGCACTCGACGTCAAGCGCCCGATCCGGACGGTCTACAACCAATGGACCCAGTTCGAGTCGTTCCCGAAGTTCATGGAGGGCGTCGAACAGGTACAGCAACGCGACGCCACCCACCTGCACTGGAAAATCAAGGTAGGCCCGGCGTCGCGTGAGTTCGACGCGACGATCACCGAGCAACACCCCGAAGAACGGGTCGCGTGGCGTTCCGACAGCGGCCCGAGCCACGGCGGCGTGGTCACCTTCCACAAGATCGACGATGGCACCACCCGGGTGACTACGCAGATGGACATCGACCCCGATGGTGTGCTGGAGAACGTGGCCGACAAGCTGAACATCCTCGACCACCGTGTCCATGCGGATCTCAAGCGGTTCAAGGACTTCATCGAGAGCCAGCCCGCCGAAACCGGTGGTTGGCGCGGAGATGTACCGCGCCAATGATCGACCCGGCCAGGTGGGTGTTCCGCTGGGGCGCCGCGCTGCGGCATCGCCGGTTTTTCCATCCCGACGGTGTGCTGGCGACGGGCTCTCTGGAACGCGACGCACCGGCAGACGAAGGTCTGCCGGTGCCGTCAGCCCCCGTCGTTGCCCGGATCTCCAAAGCCACGGGCACGCCTGGCCGGCTGCCCGACGCCGTCGGCCTGGCGCTTCAGATTCCGGAGCCGCAGCATGACCCCAGTTGCTGGGACATCTTGCTGGTCTCGGCGGGCTCCGGGGTGATCGGCCGAACGCTGGGCGTACGGCCCGCGGTGTCGTGGTCGGGGCTGCGGATGACCACCCTCATGCCGCTGCAGTATCGAGAGCAGCTGTGGTGGCTGCGAGCCCGGCTGACGACGCGGGTGGACGGCTACGGATTGGCGTTGAGCAGCATCCGCAAGCAACTCGACGGCGGCCATATCCGCTTCGAAATCGACCAGGCCTGCGGTACCGGCGAATTCCGACCGCTGGCCCACCTGGTTCTGCACAGACATGAGGAGACCGACGGGGCGGGCCACGACGTCTCGTTCGACCCGATCGTGCACACCGCGCCGGGGGTTCAACTGCGTCCCGGGTGGCTCGCCGAGTTGCGCGCCCGCGCCTACCGCGGAAGCCGCGAAGGCCGGGCCGGGGCCAGAACTACTCGCTCGGCGGCGGGTCCTCGGGACGGCTGAGATCGTCCAACAGGTTTCGTGACTGCAGCTGCGCGGTGCTCTGCCGGCGCTGGGTCTCGGCCGCGAGCTGCAGGGCGGTGCGTGACCAGACCACGCGGGCCCAGTGGAACGTCAGCACGATCAGCGTGATCCAAGCCAGGATCAGCCCGATGCCCGGGCCCGGGTCGCCCGGCACCGCGGTCTGACGAGACCACACGGCCAGGAGTCCGGCTGCGGAGGCCACCGCCGAGCCCGCCAGTGCCACCCAGGCCACCGTCCAGCGCCGGGTCACCAGGGCCAGCAGCGAGAACCCCACCCCGAATACCAACGCCAGCCACATGAACAGCTGCGACGGCAGCGTCACCAGAGCTTCGTCGGTGCCCTGGCCGGGAAACAGGACATCCCAGCCGCGGACGGAACCGGTGTGCGGCAGCAGGAACGAGCCGAGCAGCACGAAGACGCAGATCGCGACGACCAGCCCCCTGCCGCCGGGGTCGATTTCCCCGGCGACACGCCGCTCAGCGGCCTCGATGTCGGCGCGGTAGGCCTCGAAGTTGTGCTGATTGTCTCGGTTGCCGCTCATCGCGCCACCCCCGGCATCTTCGGCATGCCCAGTCCGACACCGGGCGTTGGTTCGGCATGGCTGTCACCGGCCCTGGTACGCCGATGGCTCAGCAGGGCACCGTCAGCGAGCAGGTGGTGCGGTGCCGCTCCGGTGACCGTCGTGGTCACCACGTCACCGGGGCGCACCTGTGCGGTCCCCGGGGCGAAGTGCACCAGCCGGCCGTCGCGCGCTCGGCCGCTCATCCGCGCCGTCTGGGCGTCCTTGCGGCCTTCACCGACTGCCACCAGCAGTTCGACGGTGCGCCCGATCTGGGCCTTGTTCTCGTCCCAGGAGATCTGTTCCTGCAGCTCGATCAGCCGGTCGTAGCGTTGCTGGACAACCTCTTTGGGCAGCTGATCGGCAAGCTCGGCGGCCGGTGTTCCGGGCCGCTTGGAGTACTGGAAGGTGAATGCGGCCGAGAATCGCGCGGCGGCCACCACCTCAAGGGTCTCGTCGAAGTCCTGCTCGGTCTCACCGGGGAAACCGACGATCAGGTCGGTGGTGATGGCGGCGTCCGGAATGGCGGCCCGAACCCTGTCGAGGATGCCCAGATAACGCTCGGCGCGATAGGAGCGGCGCATCGCCCGCAACACCCTGTCCGAGCCGGACTGCAGCGGCATGTGCAGTGTGGGGCACACGTTGGGGGTCTGGGCCATCGCCTCGATGACGTCGTCGGTGAATTCGGCCGGATGCGGCGAGGTGAAGCGGACCCGCTCCAGGCCGTCGATGTCTCCGCAGGCCCGCAGCAGCGACGCGAATGCACCGCGGTCGCGCGGCAGTTGCGGGTCGGCGAAGGAGACGCCGTAGGCGTTGACGTTCTGGCCCAGCAGGGTTACCTCGAGAACGCCTTCGGCGGCCAGCGCCCGCACTTCGGCGAGGATGTCCTCGGGATTGCGATCCACTTCCCGGCCACGCAACGACGGCACGATGCAGAAGGTGCAGCTGTTGTTACAGCCCACCGAGATGGACACCCACGCCGCATAGGCCGAGTCCCGCGCGGCGGGCAGCGACGACGGGAATTCCCGCAGCGATTCGACGATCTCCACCTGGGCGCTCCGGTTGTGCCGGGCGCGCTCCAGCAATGCCGGCAACGATCCCAGGTTGTGGGTGCCGAAGACGACGTCCACCCACGGCGCGCGGCTCAGCACGCTGTCTTTGTCCTTCTGCGCCAGGCAACCCCCGACGGCGATCTGCATGTCGGGGTTGCTGCGCTTGTTGGGGGCCAGGTGACTCAAGTTGCCGTAGAGCTTGTTGTCGGCGTTCTCCCGCACCGCGCAGGTGTTGAACACCACCAGGTCGGCGTCGGCGTCATCGGCTGCCCGCCGGTAACCGGCCTGCTCGAGCATGCCGGCAATGCGTTCGGAGTCGTGCACATTCATCTGACAGCCGTAGGTACGCACCTCGTAGGTGCGCATCTGTTCGGAAAACACCGGCAAACTCACCCGGTCTATGGTACGGCGGGCGAGTCGATCGGAGTGACCAGGCCGATAGCGGCGCTCGCGCCACGTCTTCCTGGGTAGGGTCAGGTCCCATGACCAGCGGCGGGCCGGATCTGGTGCCGATGATCGCCATCCACCACGTCAACAAGTACTTCGGCGGCCTGCACGTGCTCAAAGACGTCAACCTCGAGGTCGCTCGCGGCGAGGTGGTGGCGATCCTGGGCCCGTCGGGGTCGGGCAAGTCCACCCTGTGCCGCACCATCAACCGGCTAGAAGTCGTCGACTCCGGCGCGATAGCCGTCGACGGCCAGCCGCTGCCGGCCGAGGGTGCGGCGCTGGCCCGGCTGCGGGCCCAGGTCGGCATGGTGTTCCAGTCGTTCAACCTGTTTCCGCACAAGACCATCCTGGACAACGTCACACTGGCACCGATGAAGGTGCACAAGATGCCCCGAACGCAGGCACAGCACCAGGCGATGGCGCTGCTGGAGCGGGTTGGGGTGGCCGACCAGGCCCACAAACACCCCGCACAGTTGTCCGGCGGACAGCAACAGCGGGTGGCGATCGCACGTTCGTTGGCGATGAACCCGAAGGTGATGCTGTTCGACGAGCCGACCAGTGCCCTGGACCCGGAGATGATCAGCGAGGTGCTCGATGTGATGACCGCGCTGGCCGACGACGGGATGACCATGGTGGTGGTCACCCACGAGATGGGCTTCGCCCGCCGTGCAGCTGACCGGGTGGTGTTCATGGCTGACGGCGCCATCGTCGAGGAAGCCGCCCCCGCAGAGTTCTTTGGCGCGCCGAAATCCGCACGGGCCCAAGACTTTCTCGCAAAGGTCCTCGACCACTGATGCCAGCGGCGCGAACCCTGCACGTGCTGGCACGGTCCTGGGCGGTCCTGTCAGTGGTGTCCGCATTGGCCGCGCTCTGCACGGCGTGTACCGCGCACGACAGCGGCAAGATCACCGTCGGCGTCAAGTTCGACCAACCCGGCTTGAGCGTCAAGAAGCCCGACGGCACGCTCGGCGGATTCGATGTCGAGGTGGCCCGCTACGTGGCGGCCCGACTGGGCTACCCGCCCGACCGCATCACCTGGATCGAAGCCCCGTCCGGTCAGCGCGAGATGCTGCTGCGCAATGGCCAGGTCGATTACCTGGTGGCCACCTATTCGATCACCGACTCCCGGCGTCAGAAGGTCGACTTCGCCGGCCCCTACCTGCTCACCGGCCAGTCGCTCCTGGTGCGGGCCGACAACACCGACATCACCGGCAGCGCATCACTGCAGCGGCACAAGAAACTGTGCTCGGTCTCGGGCTCCACCCCCGCGCAACGGATCAAAGACCGCTATCCCGGGGTGCAGCTGCAGCGCTACGACACCTATTCAGCGTGCGTGGAGGCACTGCGCAACGGCGCGATCGACGCGGTGACCACCGATGACGTCATCTTGGCCGGTTACGCCGCGCAGAGCCCCGGGACCTTCAAGCTGGTCGGCGAACGCTTCTCAAAGGAGCTCTACGGGATAGGTGTGCAAAAGGGCAACGACGGGCTACGCCGGCGGATCAACGACGCCCTCGAGGAGATGGAACGCGACGGTTCGTGGCGAGCGGCGTTCGTGGACAACTTCGGCCCGGCCGGCTTCGCGGTGCCCGAGCCGCCGCCGATCGAGCGATGATGTTCGCCGAGTATCGAGGACAGATCCTCCAATCCTTCACTGTCACCGTCGAGTTGGCGGTGCTGTCCGGCACGCTCGCACTGGCCTTGGGTACCGGGTTGGCCGCCATGCGGCTGGCCCCGGTCCCGGTACTGCGGTGGATCGGCGGCGGCTATGTCCATCTGGTGCGCAACACCCCGCTGACCCTGCTGTTATTGCTGTGCTCGTTCGGCCTGGCTCAGACACTGGGAGTCTCGCTGACCGATCCGCAGTCGCCGACGTCGATCGACGACAGCAACTTTCGCCTGGCCGTACTAGGACTGGGTGTGTACACGGCGTCGTTCGTGTGCGAGGCGGTGCGCTCCGGCGTCAACACGGTGGGCATCGGCCAGGCCGAGGCGGCCCGCTCACTGGGGTTGAGCTTCACTCAGAATCTTCGGATCATCCTGCTCCCCCAGGCTTTTCGAGCGGTGATCATCCCGCTGGGCTCGGTACTGATCGCGCTGACGAAAAACACCACCTTGGCCTCAGCGATCGGGGTTGCCGAGGCGGCGCTGCTGATGAAGTCGATGACCGAGAACACCGCGGCGCTGCTCGGGGTCGGTGCGGTGTTCGCCACCGGATTCGTCGTACTGACCCTTCCGTTGGGCCTGGTGTTCGGATATCTGGACCGCCGCTGGGCGGTGTCGCGATGAGGCCCGCGCCGCGCGCGACGGTGCTGTTCGACACGCCGGGGCCCCGCGCCCGCGCCCGCTACCACGCTTTGTCGGTGGCGACAGTCGTGGTTGCCGGACTGCTTGGGTGGGTGATCTATTCGCGGTTGTCAGCCAAAGGCCAGCTGACCGCGGAGAAGTGGACGCCGTTTCTGACCGCGGACCTGTGGCGCACCTACGTGCTGCCCGGGGTGGTGGGCACACTGACCGCGGCCGCCTGGTCGATCGGGCTCGCGCTGATCCTCGGCGTCGGGCTCGGGGTCGGCCGGCTCTCGCAGATCAGACCGTTGCGCTGGAGTTGCGCGGTGATCGTGGAGTTCTTCCGGGCTATTCCAGTGCTGATCATGATGATCTTCGCCTATTTCATCTACGGGCTGCTCAACGTCTTCCCGCCGCAACAGATCGCGCTGGCCGGGGTCGTCACCGGGCTGACCCTCTACAACGGCGCCGTCATCGCCGAGATCGTGCGCGCCGGGGTCAAGGCCCTGCCCGCCGGTCAGTCCGAGGCGGCCGCTGCGCTGGGGCTGGGCTGGGGCGCCTCGATGCGACTGGTCCTGTTGCCGCAAGCCGTCACCGCGATGCTGCCGGTGCTGGTGTCACAACTGGTGGTGGTGCTCAAAGACACCGCGATCGGCTACCAGATCACGTTTGTGGAGATGGTGCGCCAAGGCACCGTCGTCGGCTCCCAGTACAGCAATTACCTGCCCGCATTGCTGGTGATCGCGGCGCTGATGATCACCGGAAATCTGGCGCTCTCGGCAGGTGCCATCGGACTGGAGCGGCGGCTGCGCCAGGCCCGCCACTCCCCCTTGGGGGCAGCCACAATTGAGCCGGAGGGTACCCCGGGCACCCGGGTCGTTTAGGGACTGCGCGCGCGGTGTCCGGCGTCTAGAGTCGGACTCGACAGCTAACGACAGGAGACTCGGATGGCCATCACCCCCAAGGACGCATTCAACGCTGCGCGCGAAATCGCCGCACACGCCGTCGAGAAGGCCTCGGACATCGTCGAGGACGCCGGCGACATCATTCGTGGGGACATCTCCGGTGGAGTCAGCGCGATCGTCCAGGACTCCGTTGAGATCGCCACGCACGCCGTCGAACGGACCAAGGAAGTCTTCACCGGCACGGACGCGGCCGAGGACTCCGAAGAGGTCTGAGCCGGCCCCTCACCTCACACCCGGCGGCGCTCCCGTTCGGCGGCCAGCTCGGTGCTGACCACGTCGTAGGCCATCGACGGGCTGTAGCCGCGCCGAGCCAGCATCGCCACCAGCCGGCGGGTGACCTTCACGTCGTCATCGCCGAGTGCCTCGCGGCGTAGCTTGGCATGCACCAACTGCTCGGCGCGGTCACGCTCGGCGCCGGCGTCGATGCCGGCCAGTGCTCCGGCGATCACGTCCTCGTCGACACCTTTGGTGCGCAGCTCAGCGGCCAGCGCCTTGCGGCCCTTGCCCGCGTGCTCGCGCCGGGACCGCACCCACTGTTCGGCGAAATCGGCGTCGTCGATCAATCCGGCGGTGGTCAGTCGGCCCAGCACCCGGTCACTGACGTCGTCGGGATAGCCGCGTTTGGCCAGCTGGCCGGCGAGTTCGGCGCGGGTGCGCGCCCGGGCGGTGAGCAGGCGAAGKCACWGTGMCTTCGCCTGCTCCTCACGCTTCGGTTCGGAGGGCTCAGAAGTCGACGGGAGCGGGCAGGACATCGTCGGCCAAATCATCGGTCAGCACGGCACCGATGCCGAGCTTCTCCTTGATCTTCTTCTCGATCTCGTTGGCCACGTCGACATTGGTCAGCAAGTAGTTACGGGCGTTCTCCTTGCCCTGCCCCAGCTGTTCGCCGTCGTAGGTGAACCAGGAACCGGACTTGCGGATGAAGCCCTGGTCCACACCCATGTCGATCAGCGAACCCTCACGGCTGATGCCGCGGCCGTAGAGAATGTCGAACTCGGCCTGCTTGAACGGCGGCGATACCTTGTTCTTGACCACCTTGACCCGGGTGCGGTTGCCGACCGCGTCGGTGCCGTCCTTGAGGGTCTCGATCCGGCGGACGTCCAGGCGTACCGAAGCGTAGAACTTCAAAGCCTTTCCACCCGTGGTGGTTTCGGGGCTATTGTGCACCATCACCCCGTCGGCGAAGTAGTTGTGCGAGCCCTCGACCTCGATATCGAAACGATCCATCTTTTGGTAATCGGTCTTCGATTCAATCTCTGTGACGCGGGCCGGCATCAGCTGCATCGTTTGTTCCACGAACTGCGGCGCTACCGCGCCATATCCGCGAAACCGAGGCAACAGCTTGTACCCCATTGATGGAGCCATATACGGCGCCACCAGCTCTTGGAACTTCGCGGATGCCTCAGTGGAGAACTGCAGCACCGCTTTGCCGGCCTTTCCCGGATAGCGCAATTTCACGTCCAGCCCGTAGTTGTCACGCAGGTAGTCGCAAAGCCGCTCCCGCGTTCCTTCCGTCATGGCCTCGACACAGATTTCGATTCGTCCACTGCCGCCGGCGGTACGTTCCTGCAATCCCTTGGAGCGCACGGTGAATGAGCCGTCATCCATGTACCAGATGGCCAACGATAGCGGGGTGAGCGCCTTGAGGTAGTCCTCGGAGAGGAACTTCTTGCCATCGCCGAGGTAAACCGCACTTCGCAATTCGTGCAGTTCCGCGAGAGGGGTGAAGTCGGCAAACACTGCGCCCTTGCTATTGACAGTACGACTGTGCGGAATGTTCCCCAGCAGGGAGACCTTCCAGTCGAGATATTCCGACTGCTTCGCCGCATGCCCCATACGGAGTCGTGCACTCTCTGAACCATGCCGAACTGGCGAGGACAAGCAGCCATCGCCCATCAGTGAGCCCAGTACGACTTCCCACTGCTGATCGCTCAGCAGAGCCGGCTGAGCCAGCATCACACGGTCACCAACGCAGATGTCTTCAGCTTCTCGCCAACCGCCAGGAGTTCGGATGAGGTGGTTGCGGGTCATCGCCAAGCTAGCGTGTCCACGCCCCGTTCCGCCCCCTGCTCGATCAACCTTGAAGTGCAAAAATTCTTCGGTCTTACCGTTGTTGAACCAGTTGATTACTCGCCGTGGCTCGATACGCCCCGTTTCAAAGTCATAGGACAAGACCTCGACATCCATCTTCTGATTCACAATCTTGCCGAGCTTTTCCGTCGACCCGTCAGCCAGAGTGACATTGGTGTACCAGGATCCACATCCGAACATCACCCCGATCTTCTCCCGCAGCTGGTTGATGAAGATGGCGGTGGTGCCCGAATTGTTCAGTGCGCCGGTCATCTTCCGCAGCGCCTGGCTCATCAGCCGGGCCTGCAGACCGACGTGGCTGTCCCCCATCTCGCCTTCGATCTCCGCGCGCGGCACCAGGGCGGCCACCGAGTCGATGACCAGGATGTCCAGTGCGCCGGAGCGGATCAGCGTGTCGGCGATCTCCAGCGCCTGCTCCCCGGTGTCGGGCTGGGACACCAGCAGTGAATCGGTGTCCACGCCAAGCTTCTTAGCGTATTCCGGGTCCAACGCGTGCTCGGCGTCGATGAACGCCGCGATGCCGCCGGCGGCCTGGGCGTTGGCCACCGCGTGCAGCGCCACGGTGGTCTTACCGGAGGACTCTGGGCCGTAGATCTCGACGACCCGGCCCCGGGGCAGGCCGCCGATGCCCAACGCCACGTCCAGGGCGATCGAGCCGGTCGGAATGACCGAGATCGGCTGACGCACCTCGTCTCCGAGGCGCATCACCGAGCCTTTGCCGAAGTTCTTGTCGATCTGGGCCATCGCCAGTTCGAGTGCTTTTTCGCGATCGGGCGCTTGCGCCATGATGCCTCTCCTGTGGTTCGGTAGTTCGGTAGTTCGGTTGACCGGTTCTCGGTCGGTTGGCCGTGACGCTAGCGACGGGGTCTGACAGACCCGCAGGCCGCCGAACGAACTGCCTCCACAGTAGGCGAACGAATGTTCGAATCAAGTCCGACACGCGGCGTGTCGGCGTGTCGACTTTCGCCGCGCGGTTAGGTCACTGCTAGGCCACCGCCATGACGTGCGCGGAAGCCCCGATCGTGGTGTCTGCGGCGCCCATCATGGTGCGCATGAACGCCTCTTGCTCGCGCCGCCCACGCCGCCCCGCGCGATCCAGCCCACCAGGCAGGGTCAGGGCCGCGGCGCTGCGGGCCAGGTTCACCGGCAGCCGCAGCAGCGGGTACCACGGCAGCACGAAGGCCGGCAGGCCCAGCTTGCGCATCGTGCGCGGCCCGAGAAAGCTGCTGGTCAACGACAGATGCTGGGCGCGCGCGATACGGCGCCGCACGCCGGTCATGGCACGGAACTGCCATTCCAGCGGATCGTCGGCCATCGGAGCCGCCAGCTGTTTGGTGGTCTCGTCAGGGGCGGAGAGCGCACCGAGGGTCTGATAGAGGATGCGGATGCCGTCCCGGAAGCTGCTGGGCAGCCAGTCCTCGCGGACCCCCATCAGCCAGCCGACATAGCTGGTCAGGTGCGCAATATCCTCCAGTTCGCTCGGCGACATCACGATTCCCAGCGCCAGCCCGCCGGCCGGTGGAGCGATCAGCGCTCCCACCAGGGTGGCGGCCATGTCGGTCTGATTGACCGGCAGACCCCATTCGTCACTGCGCCAGTCCGGCAGCGCGGCCACGTGCCGACGCACGTACTCATGGATCAGCCGGACCCGGATGGTGGCCTGATAGCCGACGCCGAGTGGCTCCAGTCCCCCTTCGGCGCTGACGTCCAGCGCCCATTGCAGTGTCTCGGCGAAGCGCTTGTTCGAGCCCTTCTCCAGCACACCGGTGCGCAACAGCGTTTTGTTGAACGAGGAGAACTGGTAACCGCCGAGGAACGACACGTCCCGGGCGATGTAGGTGCCGTCAGCCCCGCCACGGCGCAGAGCCCGCTGGCCCCGCCGTACCCGAGCCAGATCGACCCAGTCCGGAATCGGCTCGAACTCGCCGAAGAATTCCTGCAGCGGCGCAGGTGCGTCCGGCACGCTGTCCAGACCGTGGGCCAGTATCTGCTCGAACAGCGGGCGCGCGTCCTGAGCCTGCGACATCCACTCGACCAGTCGCTGCATCGGTTCGTCTCCGGCAGTCAGGTCTTCGCCGATCTTGCGCCACCGCTCGGGCGTGGGTTTGGCGATCGCCAACGCGGTCGCCAGCACGCGAATACTGACCGGAACGGCACCGGGTCCAGCGGGGTGACGGGTGGGGACGGTCAGCGCGGATGCGTTCATCGGGCGGCCTCCAGCGTCATTTTGGACAACAACCGTATTCCGAATCTACGGCCGCTAGTAGGGTGATGTCAATGAAACGCCCTGAGGTGGTGCGTGACTACGGCGGAATCAGCGCGGTGGACCGCCGCGCCGAGCGCCGTAGCAAGCTGCTGGCCGCCGGGCGCCAGATCTGGGGTGAATCCGGCATCGGCGAGGTCACGGTCCGCGGCGTCTGTACCGCGGCCGGGCTCACCCCGCGCTACTTCTACGAGCAATTCCCCAGTCGCGACGCGCTGTTCTTCGCGGTCTCCGACGACGTCCGCGACCAGTTGCTCGAAGCGATGGTCACCGCCGGTATCGGCGACCCCGGCACACTCGCCGACAAGCTGCGGTCCGCGCTGACCGCATTTCTCGACCTCATTGCCGCCGACCCCTGCATCCACCGCATCGCCACCAGCGACCTGTCGGCGATCCCGGGACTCAACGAGCACCGTGCGGGCATCCTCGACATGATCACCGATGCGATCGTCGAACATGCCCCCGGCGTTCTCGACGGTCAGAATCTCGCACCGCAAGAACTCCGCCGCGGTGCCCTGTTCATTGTCGGCGGCGTCAACCAGATCATCGAAACCTGGCTCGCCGATCCGGTCGAGACCACGACCGAGCTTGCCGCGATCTGCTCAGACCTCTCCGTCGCCCTGGTGCGCAGCATCGTGGCCCGCAGCGATCAGTCTCACCACTGATCGCGCGGCACGTCGAAGTCGGAGCACAGCGCCCACCACACATCACGAGGCTCCACACCGTCCTCGATGGCCTGCGCCGCGGTCCGTCCGCCCACCGCGGCCAGCACGTGATCTGCCAGTACCGAGGCGCCATAGGCGGTACCGAAACGCATCGCGACCCGTTCGTGGAATTCGGTCAGGCGCACACACCCAACCTACCCAGTGCCTGACAGCGCCTGGTGGCACACCCGTACCGGATCGGCGACGTCGGCGGCCGTGACCGCAGCCCGCCGCGCGGCATCGCGATAGCCCGGCGACGCCAACACGGCGCCCACCGCGTCCGCCAACGCCGGCCCGGTCAACGGCCGGATCAGCCGCCCACTGCCTTGGCGCACCACGCGATTGGCGATCTCCCACTGGTCGCCGCCGCCGGGCACCACCACCAGCGGCACCCCCGCCAGCAGCGTCTTGGCGACCATGCCATGCCCGCCGCCGCAGACGACCACGTCGGCGTGCGTCAACAGCTCGTCCTGGCGCCCCAACCCGGCGACAGCCCACGACGGCAGCTCCAAGGGTGCACCGCCCAGCCGCGACACCGCCAGCCGGGCGCCGTCGGGCAGGCCGGCACCGGGCACCAGATGCTCCACGGCGAGCTCGGCCAGCCCGGCAGCTCCGGTGGATGCCGTAGACGGCGCCACCACCACCAGCGGGCCCGAACCCGGCGGCACGGCCAGCACCTGCTCGGTCGGCTCGAAGTGCAGCGGCCCGACGACAACGGCCTCCGCGGGCCAGTCCGGCCGGGGCACCTCGAGCGCGGGCAGCGTGGCGATCAGGCGCCGCAGCGGCCCGGGGTCGTCACCCGGCAGACCGATACCCACCCGCGCTTGGGCGCGCTGGCGCAAACCGCTGCGCACCGACCGTGCCGTCAACGAGCGCATCAGCGTGTCCCGCAGCCGGCCGCGCACCCCGGTGCCCGGCGCCAGCCCACTGCCGATCGGCGGCAGCCCCTTCGACGGCAGGTACAACGGGTGCGGACTGAGTTCAACCCAGCCGATGCCGAGCAGCTCGGCGGCCATTCCCCCACAGGCCGTGATGACGTCGGAGACCACCAGATCCGGCGCCAGAGCCCGCAGCTGATCGCGGTTTTCCACCGCCATCCGCGCCGCCCGGTAATGCAGCTTCGCCCCGTCGTCGGCGTCGTCATCGGCGGCGGTGGGATCGAGCCCCAGCAGCTCCGCGGCGTCCACCCCGGCGGCCCGCGCGGTATCGAGCCACTGCACCCCGGTCAGCAGCGTCGGCGTGTCTCCGGCCGCCGCGAAGCGCTGGCACAGGGCGATCGCCGGGAACGCGTGACCGGGATCTGGCCCGGCAACCACTACGACTCGCATCGGCCTACCGTGCCACAGCCCCACGGGCCTAGGGTGGCAGGCATGACCGAACTGACTGGCCAGCCGAACGCTGTCGAGGCCACCGCCAACATCCGCATCGTAGAGACCTTCCTCGAAGCCCTGCGCGATGAGGACCTTGACACCGCGGCGGCGGCCCTCGCCGAGGACGTGGTGTACCAGAATGTCGGACTGCCGACCATCTACGGCCGCAGCGCCACCATCCGGGTGTTTAAGCGGATGGCCGGCCGGGCGGGCTTCGACGTGAAGATCCACCGCATCGCCGCCGACGGCTCGTCAGTGCTCACCGAGCGCACTGACGTGCTGACGTTCGGACCGCTGCGCCTGCAGTTCTGGGTGTGCGGGGTCTTCGAGGTGCATCACGGCCGTATCACGCTGTGGCGCGACTATTTCGACTTCCTGGACATGTTCAAGGCGACGCTGCGGGCGGTGGCGGCCACCGTGTTCCCGGCACTGCGGCCGACGTTCTAGGGTCAGCTCTGTGCGTCAAGTTTCAAAGCCTCAGCGCCCCAGCCCGATCCAATACCTCCGGTACTGCTACGGGCGCCCGCTGCCCCCCACGCTGCTGGACTGGGTCCGCAATGACCTAGCGGGCCCGGGGGCCACCGTCCGGATGATCATGCGCGCCGTCGTGCCGACGACCCTGATCCTGATCCCGTTCTGGTTCTTGCCGGCGGACTTCATGACGCACTTCACCATGACGTTTCCGATCTGGTTCATGGTGATTCTGTTCGCACACGCGCTCAACAAGGTGTGGCGCACGCACATGCTGCGGATGCACGGCCTGAACCCGGAGCTCGCCAACGCACGTAAACGCGAGCGCGACGCCCACATTCACCGGGCCTACGAGGAACGCTACGGACCGCGACCGGAATCGGTCGATCAGCGCAGCGACGACATCTAGACGACCCGGGGCAACTCGGCCAGTTCGTCGAAGGCCTGCGCCCAACCCAGCATCTTCTCGGTCGCACCGGCCAGCTCCTCGCGGTAGCGTCGCTGCGACATCGGGGAATTCGCCGGATCGCCGGCCGACGTGGTCGAGCCGTCGTTCGCCGACGCCACCAGTTGCGCTGCGGCAGTGACCATCTCGTTGTACTGGCGTACACCGGCGCTGAGCTGAGCGGTAAACGCGTTGATCGTCGGCACCAGATACTGACGGGACTGCACGCTGTGCTGCACGGCACGCTCCATGGACACCACCTCAGCGGCGGTGGCCGCCATGGTGGACGCGGCGCGGTTGACCGCGGCCGTAAGTTCGGTGATCTCATCGGCGGGCAACAGCCGGCCCCGCTCAAGCACACCCAGTAGCGAGACCATCCCCCGCTCGGAGGCGCCCAGCGCGTACATCGCCGGCCGGGCCGCCGACCCGGGCGGCGGCAGGCGCCGCGCCGCGGTGGAGCGCACAGCCGGCAACGGCGCCGCGCGCAGCCAGCGATAGCGCAGCAGCAACAGCGTCGCCGGCGCGGAGGCACCCGCGGCCACCAGCCCGGTGATCAGCAACACCCACACCGGCGTCGACCACGACGCCAAAACGGCGGTCGCCAACGTCCAGAATCCGCACGTGACGGCGAAGAACAGGCCCAGCCGCAGCGCCCAACGGCGCTTACGCAGCATCCTGGCCCTCGGGTCGGCGATGGCACCCAGCTTGTCGGCGAGCAGGTCGGCGGCCTCACTGGCTCGGTCGACGACACGCTGCAGCAGTGGGTGCCGTGCGCTACCTCCCAGTGTCGCGGCCACCTGACTACCGTCCCAGCGGATTCTCGGGGGTGGGGTTGGTGCCAGATTGCGGGGTTGCCGGAGTGGCCTGGCCCGCGGCGGTGGTAGAGCCACCCGCCGGCAGCGACTCGCCCCGCATGGACGCCCGGATCTGCTCCAGCCGGGAATGACCGGCCATCTGCACACCTGCCTGCTCGACCTCGAGCATCCGGCCCTGCACCGAGCCCTGCGCCAACTCGGCTGCCCCGATCGCATTGGCGTAACGCCGTTCGATCTTGTCGCGCACCTCGTCGAGGCTGGGAGTGGTTCCGGGAGCAGCGATCTCGCTCATTGAGCGCAGCGAGGCGCTGACCTGCTCCTGCATCTTGGCCTGCTCAAGCTGGCTGAGCAGCTTGGTGCGCTCGGCGATCTTCTGCTGCAGCACCATGGCGTTCTGCTCGACGGCCTTCTTGGCCTGCATCGCCGCGGACAGCGCCTGGTCGTGCAGCGCCTTGAGGTCTTCCACGCTCTGCTCGGCGGTGACCAGCTGGGCGGCGAACGCCTCCGCGGCGTTGTTGTACTCGGTGGCCTTCGCGGCGTCGCCGGCGGCTGTGGCCTGGTCGGCCAGGGTCAGGGCCTGGCGCACGTTGACCTGGAGCTTCTCGATGTCGGCCAGTTGCCGGTTCAGACGCATCTCCAACTGCCGCTGGTTGCCGATCACCTGCGCCGCCTGCTGGGTCAGGGCCTGGTGCTGACGCTGCGCCTCTTCGATCGCCTGCTGGATCTGCACCTTGGGATCCGCGTGCTCGTCGATCTTCGAGTTGAACAGCGCCATCAAGTACTTCCACGCCTTGACGAACGGGTTGGCCATCAGTCAGCTCCGTCTGCTTGTTTCCAGTGTTGTGGCTCTACCGCCGGTACCGGTGATCAATTTATCGGGTCGACGGTGCTCGGGTGGGTGTTCAGCCCGGGCGCGTCACGCCGAGGCTACCGATGCCAGCGTCCGAATCGGCGGGATCACCACCTTGGTGCCGGCGTCGATGCGGGTCACCTCGCCGCTGCGGGCGTTGCGCACTGCCAGTTCGGCCCGCTCGGCCTGCGCCAGCCGGGTTCCGGCGTCGAAGAGCACCGTCGACAACGGGATCCGCAACGCCGCGCAGATCGCGTTGAGCAGCTCGCTGGACGCTTCCTTGCGGCCCCGTTCGACCTCCGAGAGGTAACCCAGACTGACTCGCGCCGCGTCCGACACCTCACGCAGCGTGCGGCCCTGAGAGGTCCGGGCTTGACGCAGCACCTCACCGACCGACTCCCGCAGCAATGTCGTCATCGTGCACTCCCCTCACGGGTCAACCTTGGAAAACCGAACAGTCACCAAGGTCAACGTGCGCGGCACCCGAATGGGTTCCCGGATTCGGCAGTTTTCATGCGGCGCCGCGCAGGTCGGTCACCGCCGAAACGATGTAGTCCAGGCCGGTCAGTACCGTCAGGACCACCGCCGCGGTCATCACCGTCCAGGCCGTCACCAGCCAGGGACCTTGCAGCGGCAAGACGAGCAGGCCGATACCGACCGCCTGCACCAGGGTCTTGAGCTTGCCGCCGCGGCTGGCCGGGATCACCCCTCGGTGCAGCACGGCGAACCTGAGCAGGGTGATCCCGATCTCGCGGACCAGAATCACCACCGTCACCCACCACCACAGGTCGCCCAGCATCGACAGGCCGATCAGCGCCGCGCCGATCAGCGCCTTGTCGGCGATCGGGTCGGCCAGCGTGCCGAACTCGGTCACCATGCCGTAGTTACGGGCCAGGGCGCCGTCCAGCCGGTCGGTGATGATGGCAACGGCGAAGATGACGAATGCCGCGATACGGGTCTTGGGATCGTGGCCGCCCTCGGCGAACAGCGCCAGCAGGAAGACCGGGACCAGCCCCATCCGCATGACGGTCAACGCGTTCGCGAGGTTGACCACGGGGACATGCGTCACCGCTGGACCGGTCTTTGGCTGTCCCGACACGGAGGTCAGAATATCTGTTGCCCTGCCCGAAATGAGAAACCGATACTGTGCAGCTGTGAATCTTGCGGCAGATCCACCGGCGGGGCAGCCTGTGGTCCGGCGTGCCCGCACCTCGGACGTCCCGGCGATCAAGCAGCTGGTGGACGTCTATGCCGGCAAGATCCTGCTGGAAAAGAACCTGGTGACGCTGTATGAGGCGGTCCAGGAATTCTGGGTTGCCGAGGACGCCGATCAGCAGGTGGTGGGCTGCGGCGCGCTGCATGTGTTGTGGTCCGACCTCGGCGAGGTCCGCACCATCGCGGTGGACCCGACCCTGACCGGTCGCGGTATCGGACACGCGATCGTCGACCGGCTGCTTCAGGTCGCCCGCGAACTGCAGTTGCAGCGGCTGTTCGTGCTGACCTTCGAGACCGAGTTCTTCGCCAGCCACGGCTTCACCGAGATCGACGGCACGCCGGTGACCGCGGAGGTGTTCGAGGAGATGCAACGCTCCTACGACGTCGGTGTGGCCGAATTCTTGGACCTGAGCTACGTCAAGCCCAATACCTTGGGCAACACCCGGATGTTGCTGGTCCTCTAGCCTCCCCTAGTCACTGACGAGATCGCGTGCCCGGCGGGGGGCGCCGATGAGAAAACTGAACTGTCCGTCGGATTCCATCCGACCCTCACGGACTACCGACAGGTCGGCGATCCCCTGTTTGCGCGCCTGCTCGCGGACCTGCTCCTCGGTGATCATCTCTTTGCGCATATTGGCGTAGAGGAAGGCGCCGTCGTAGATCACCAACAGCGGCCCCGGTCGCAGGACCCTCGCCACCGAAGGCCAGCGGTGCGCCATCCAATTCAGCAGGTAGGACCAGCCGATGATCACCCCGACCAGCAGGATGCCGTCACTGATCGATCGGTAGCCACCGGCCATCCCGTTCTGCGCCGCGTCGGCGATCAACACCACGACGATGAGATCCGTGATGCCGTTGGTGCCTGCCTCGCGTTTCAGTACCACCCGCAGCAGCGCATATATCGCGATGTAGATGACGGTTCCGCGGATAAAGATCTCCGAGGGCGGGGTATCGAAAGCGAAAAGTCGTGCCCAATCCACGTGGCGAGATTACGCGCGATTCCGGCCTGGGAAAACCGCTGGTGTCCGGTCCGTATCCGGTCCGTGTCCAGCATGTGTCTGGTGGGTGCCACGGCCGCCGAAACCGGGGACTTCCGGCCCTGCCGCGCGCCGGCGGAACAGGAGATAGTGGTACTGACAGTTGCAGACAACTGGAGGTAGCCGTGGCCGAGTACCTGAGCCCCCTGAACGCCGGCTTTCTGGGCGTCGAGGATTCCGACCACAACGTCAGCATGGCCACCGGAACGCTGGCCGTCCTACACGGTCCGGTTCCCGACCACGCCTCGCTGCAGACAACGCTGGCCGAACGCCTGCGCGCCTGCCCGCGGTTCGGGCAGCGCCTGGTGCGCCATGCTTTGGACCTGAGCGCACCCGAGTGGGTGGACGACCCCCACTTCGACCTCGCCCACCACATCGGCCGGGTAGCGGCGCCCTCCCCCGGCGGAGACGCCGAACTGCACACGGTGGTTGCCGACGTGATGTCGTGGCGGTTGGACCGCAACCGTCCGCTGTGGGAGATCTGGGTGATCAGCGGTCTCAGCGGTGACAGGTGGGCGCTGCTGATGAAGGTGCACCACTGCATCGCCGATGGCACTGCGGCCGCACACATGCTGACCGGCTTGTCCGACAACGGGTTCGCCCATTTGGCGGCCCACGCCGCCGCGGCGCCGCGCGAAGCGGCGCAGCCCCCGCGCAGTCGGCCGGTGCTGGACCTCAACCCGGTGCATTGGATGTACAACCTGCGCGGCGCGGTGGAACTCGCGACCGGCTTGCTGCAACCGAGTGCGTCGTCGCTGAACGGTCCGATCACCAGCCGCCGCCGCTACAGCGCAGCACGGGTTCCGCTCGGCGACATCGAGCAGGTCTGTCGGGTCTTCGATGTGACCGTCAATGACGTGGTGCTGGCAGCCCTGACCGAGAGCTACCGCGACTTCATGATCCGTCGTGGCCAAGTGCCCCAATCCGATTCGCTACGCACTCTGATACCCGTTTCGGCCGGCTCTGCCGATGCGCCGGGCAATCCCGACAACCGGGTGTCGTTGCTGTTGCCGCGTCTGCCGATCGAGGAGTCAAACCCGGTCAAGCGGTTGCTGGCCGTGCGCTCCCGGCTGGCGCAGGCCAAAGCCGGCGGGCAGCGGCACGCCGGACGCGCGATCATGTCGGCCGCGGGCCTGCTGCCCGTCGCATGGTCGGCTTGGGCGGCCCGGTTGCTCGGACAGGTCCACCAGCGCGGCGTGGTGGCGTTAGCGACCAACGTCCCCGGCCCGTCAGAACCGTTGCAGATCATGGGGTGCGACGTGGCCGCGGTGCTGCCGGTACCGCCGATCGCCATGCAGCTTCGCACCGGCGTGTCGGTCCTCAGCTACGCCGGGGAACTGTTCGTCGGGATACTGGCCGACTTCGAGTTCGCTGCGGTCGACGAACTGACCCGTGGGTTAGAGGCCGCGGTGGCCCGGCTGGTGGCACGCAGCAAGCGGCGCAAGCCGTTGCGCGACTGGCATGGTCTGGCCTTGGTGCACAGCGCGTAACCGCGACTAGAACTCGTCGTCGCCGTCGTCGTCGGGGGCGGCGCCGCCGCGGATCAGCATCAGCGTCGCGGCCAACTCATCGGGCTTGACCAGCACCTGCCGGGCCTTAGAGCCCTCGGAGGGGCCGACGATGTCGCGGGTCTCCATCAAGTCCATCAGCCGGCCCGCCTTGGCGAAGCCGACCCGCAACTTTCGCTGCAGCATCGAGGTGGAACCAAACTGGCTCGACACCACAAGTTCGACGGCCTGAAGGAAGACATCCATGTCGTCGCCGATGTCGGGGTCGACATCGGCCCGGTCGCCGCTGGGCTTCACGACGGTGACGCCCTCGGTGTACTCGGGCTCGGCCTGGTCCTTGCAGGCGCTGACGACGGCTTGGATCTCCTCGTCGGAGATAAACGCCCCCTGCAGCCGGATCGGCTTGTTGGCGCCCATCGGCAGGAACAACCCGTCGCCCATGCCGATCAGCTTTTCGGCGCCCGGCTGGTCGAGGATGACGCGGGAATCGGTGAGCGACGACGTGGCGAACGCCAGCCGGGACGGCACATTGGTCTTGATCAGACCGGTGACGACGTCCACCGACGGCCGCTGAGTGGCCAGCACCAGGTGGATGCCGGCGGCGCGGGCCTTCTGGGTGATCCGCACGATCGCGTCCTCGACGTCGCGCGGTGCGGTCATCATCAGATCGGCGAGTTCATCGACGACCGCGAGGATGTAGGGGTAAGGCCGGTAAACCCGTTCACTGCCCAGTGGCGTGGTGATCTCGCCAGAGCGGACCTTGTCGTTGAAGTCGTTGATGTGGCGCACCCGGGACGACTTCATGTCCTGGTAGCGCTGCTCCATCTCCTCGACCAGCCAGGCCAGCGCCGCGGCTGCCTTCTTCGGTTCGGTGATGATCGGGGTGATCAGGTGCGGAATGCCTTCGTACGGCGTGAGTTCCACCATCTTCGGGTCGATCAGGATCATCCTGACCTCTTCGGGGGTGGCGCGCGCCAGCAGCGACACCAGCATCGAGTTGACGAAGCTGGACTTACCCGAACCGGTGGAGCCGGCCACCAGCAGGTGCGGCATCTTGGCCAGGTTGGCGCAGATGAAGTCACCCTCGATGTCCTTGCCCAGTCCGATCACCAGCGGATGGTGATCGCCGCGGGTGGACGGCGCGGTCAGCACGTCGGCCAGTCGCACCAGTTCGCGGTCGGTGTTGGGCACCTCGATACCGACGGCGGACTTGCCCGGGATGGGGGCCAGCATCCGCACACTCTCGGTGGCCACCGCGTAGGCGATGTTGCGCTGCAGGGCGGTGATCTTCTCGACCTTGACTCCGGGCCCCAGCTCCACCTCATAGCGGGTGACGGTGGGACCGCGGGTGCAGCCGGTGACCGCCGCGTCGACTTTGAACTGCTCCAGCACCGAGGTGATCGCATCGGCCATCTGGTCGTTGGCGGCGGTGCGCGTTTTCGGCGGGTCCCCGGCGACCAGCAGACTCAGCGCGGGCAGCGTGTAGGGGCCCTCCACCACCCGGTCGAGGACGACTGTGGCGTCGGTGGGTTTGGCCGACTTGGGTTCCTTCGCGGCCTTTCGGCGCACGGGTTTGACCGGGGGCGCCGGCGCGGGGGGCTCTTCATCGAGCGGGTAGTTGTCCAGCGGGGTGCGTGATTGCCAGTCCGGGGCGTCGTCGACTCGAGCGTCCGGATCGAGGGTGCCGAACCGGCTGGTGCCGCCGGCCTGGTTGCCGACTCCGGTCTCGCCGGCGTCGACGTCCTCGGCGCCGTCGTAGTCCTGGTCGTCGTCGTAGTCGTAGTCGTCGTAGTCGTCGTAATAGCCGTCGTCGTAGTCGCCGCGGAACATCGTTCGCAACGTCTCGGGCGCCTCACGCAGGGTGGTCCCGGTCAGCAACAACACGCCGAACAGCACACCGATGCACAACAACGGCGCGGCGATCCACGCCGTGAGTCCGTCGGCGAGCGGGCCGCCGATCGCGAACCCCACAAAGCCGGCGCCATGCAGACGGCCGTCGGGGCTCTGCGGTGCCCCCGACCACAGGTGCCACAGCCCCAGGATCGGCAGCCCGATCATGGCCGATCCGAGGATTAGCCGGGGCCGGTTCTCCGGGTCGGGTTCGGTGCGCATCAGCAGCACGGCGCCCGCGGCGGCCAGCAGCGGGAGCAGCACCACCGCTCCGCCGATCACGGCGCGCAGACCGGTGTCGATCCACGCCCCGACCGGCCGGGCGGCATCCAGCCAGCAGCTGGCGGCGGTCACCACGGCAAATCCCAGCAGAGCCAGCGCGATGCCGTCGCGGCGATGGCCGGGGTCGATGTCGTGGGCGCGGCCCACCGAGCGTGCCGCGCCGCCAGCACCCTTGGCGACCATCAGCCAGGTGGCGCGGGCGAGGCGTCCGCAGGCCATCCCGAGCGCCACCGGAGCCGAATGCTGCCGGGTGGAGCGGCGCGGCTTGGCTGCCGGGCGGGACCGAGCGGGCCGCGAACCACCCTTGGCGGTGGCCTTGGAACCGGCTTTTGCCCTGGTCGTTCGGGTACCGGAACGCGCGGGAGCCCTACTAGCAGCGGTCTTACTAGCCATAGCGGCAAGCCTAGTCGCAATTACCCCATCTGCACCATAAGCCACACTGGCCCCGACGGATCGGTTCAGGGCGCATTGGGCCACAGGCTGGGTAGGGTGACCGGTGAATCCCCTACCTGCCAAGGAGTCGCAATATGCCCGTGGTCGTCGTCGCCACCTTCGCCGTCAAGCCGGAATCGGTCGAGGCCGTCCGCGAGATCTGCACCAAGGCGGTGGCACAGGTGCACGAAGAACCGGGCTGCCAGTTGTACTCCCTGCACGAGGCCGACGGGTCGTTCGTCTTCATCGAGCAGTGGGCCGACCCCGAGGCCCTGAAGGCTCACTCGACCTCGCCTGCCTCCGGCGAACTGTTCGGCAGCCTCGGCGAGCACCTGGCCGGCGCGCCCGAGATCAAGCTGCTCAACGCTGTACCGTCGGGCGACCCGGCTAAGGGCCAATTGCGGCCGTGACGTCCCGACCCTCGGACGGTGCCCTGCGCGGGAAAGTCGCGCTGATCACCGGCGCGGCCCGCGGCCAGGGCCGCGCCCATGCCCTGCGACTGGCCGCCGACGGAGCCGACATCATCGCTGTCGACCTGTGCGAGCAGATCGACAGCGTGCCCTATCCGCTGGCGGACGCCGAGGACTTGGCGGCCACGGTCAAGCTGGTCGAAGACACCGGCGCGCGCATCGTGGCCCGCCAGGCCGATGTGCGTGATCAGGTGGCGTTGGGCGCCGCAGTGCAGGCCGGCATCGACGAGCTGGGCCGGCTGGACATCGTGGTGGCCAACGCCGGCATCGCCCCGATGGCCGCGGCCGACGGCTGGCACGACGTCATCGACGTCAACCTGACCGGGGTTTACCACACCATCGAGGCCGCGATTCCGACGATGATCGACCAGGGCGACGGCGGGTCGATCGTGCTGATCAGCTCGGCCGCCGGCCTGGCCGGCATCGGCAGCCACGATGCCGGGGCCATCGGTTACACCGCGGCCAAGCACGGGCTGGTAGGACTGATGCGGGTCTACGCAAACCTGCTGGCGCAGCACAGCATTCGAGTGAATTCGGTGCACCCGGCCGGAGTCGACACCCCGATGATCAACAACGACTACGTCCGGGGTTGGCTGGCCGACCTCGCCACCGCGACAGGTACGCCACCGGACATGGGCAATGCGCTGCCGGTTCAGGTGCTGGAACCGGAGGACATCGCCAATGCGGTGGCCTGGCTGGTATCCGATGCGGCCCGCTACATCACCGGCATCACCTTGCCCGTCGACGCCGGGTTCATCAACAAGAGGTAGCCCGTCGGCTCAGACCTCGATCACCGTCGGCACGATCATCGGCTGACGCCGGTAGACCTCGCCCACCCACTTGCCCACCGTGCGGCGCACCGCCTGAGCGATCCGGATCGGATCGGTGACTTGCTCTGCGGCAAGTGATTCCAACTCGGCCTCGACCTTGCGGGCCGCCGGCTCCAGCGCCTTGGGGTCTTCGGAGAAGCCGCGCGAGTGCAGGTACGGCGGCGCAACCGGCTTGCCCGTCCCACGGCGCACCACCACCGTGACCGCGACGAATCCGCTGGACAGGATCAACCGCTCCCCCAGAGTCGCATCGCCGACATCGCCGTCGACGAGCCCGTCGACGAACATCTTGCCGGTCGGCACAGCCCCGGCGATGCGTGCCTGACCGGCGATCAGGTCCACACTGACCCCGTTCTCGGCCAGCAGAATGGATTCCTCCGGCACCCCGGTACGGACGGCCAGCGCGGCGTTGGCGCGCATCATCCTCCAGGTGCCGTGTACCGGCATCACGTTGCGGGGCCGAATCCCGTTGTAGAGGAACAGCAGTTCGCCGGAGTAGGCGTGCCCGGAGACATGGACGCGCGCCTGGGCATTGGTGACCACCCGGGCACCGATCTTGGCCAGTGCGTCCATCACGCCGTACACGGCTTCCTCGTTGCCGGGAATCAACGACGACGACAACACCACCAGATCGCCGGCGGTCAGCGTGATGGACCGGTGCTCGCCTCGCGACATCCGTGACAGCGCCGACAGCGGTTCACCCTGAGTACCGGTGGTGACCAGCACCACCTTCTCCGGCGGCATCATCTCGGCTGCGCCGATGTCGACCAGATCCGAGTCCGCCACCCGCAGGAAGCCCAGGTCCTTGGCGATGCCCATGTTGCGGACCATCGACCGGCCGACGAACGCGACTCGTCGGCCCAGCGCGACCGCGGCGTCGACGATCTGCTGGACCCGGTCCACGTTCGAGGCAAAGCAGGCCACGATCACCCGGCCCTCGGCGCCGCGGATCAGCCGGTGCAGGGTGGGGCCCACTTCGCTCTCGCTGGGACCGACACCGGGAATCTCGGCATTCGTCGAGTCGCAGAGGAACAGGTCCACGCCCTTGTCGCCCAGGCGCGACATCCCGGGCAGGTCGGTGGGCCGCCCGTCCGGGGGCAGCTGGTCGAGCTTGATATCGCCGGTGTGCAGCACGGTCCCCGCGCCGGTGTGGACCGCGATCGCCAGTGCGTCCGGGATGGAGTGGTTCACCGCGAAGTACTCGCATTCGAACACCCCGTGGGTGCTGCGCTGGCCTTCGGCCACTTGGACGAAGACGGGCTTGATGCGGTGTTCCCGGCACTTGGCCGCGACCAGGGCCAGGGTGAACTTCGAACCGACCACCGGGATGTCGGCCCGCAGTTTGAGCAGGAACGGGATGGCGCCGATGTGGTCTTCGTGGGCGTGGGTCAGCACCAGCGCCTCGACGTCGTCGAGCCGGTCTTGGATGTGGCGAATGTCCGGCAGGATCAGGTCGACGCCGGGCTCATCGTGGCCCGGGAAGAGTACGCCGCAGTCGATGATCAGCAGCCGGCCGAGGTGTTCGAAAACGGTCATATTGCGGCCGATTTCGCTGATACCGCCGAGCGCGGTGATGCGCAGGCCGCCTTCGGTCAGCGGACCCGGCGGGGAGAGATCGTCAGTCACCCGCGCCTCACCCGAGGACGGACGCGGCGCGCATGTCAATGGCGAGTTCGTCGACCTCGGCGGCGGACGCCGGGACCATCGGCAACCGCGGGTCGCCGGCCTCGAACCCCTGCAAGCGCAGACCGGCCTTGACGAAGGTCACCCCGCCGATGCGACCCATCGCGTTGGACAGCGAGGCGATCGAGACGTTGATCTTTCGGGCGGTTTCGACGTCGCCGGCCGCGAAGGCGGCCAGCATGTCGCGCAACTGCGCGGCCGCGAAGTGCGAGATCACGCTGACGAATCCGGTGGCGCCCATGGCCAGCCACGGCAGGTTGAGGGCGTCATCGCCGGAGTAGTAGGCCAATCCGGTCTCGGCGATGATCTGCGCTCCGGCGTGCAGATCCCCCTTGGCGTCCTTGATCGCGACGATGTTGGGGTGTTCCGCCAGTTCGAAGATGGTGTCCGGTGCGATCGGCACCACCGAGCGAGCCGGGATGTCGTAGAGCATGACCGGCAGCGCGCTGGCGTCGGCGACGGCGGTGAAGTGCGCCAACAGGCCGGCCTGCGATGGACGCGAGTAATACGGCGTCACCACCAGCAGGCCGTGCGCGCCGACCCCGGCGCAGGCCTCGGCGAGGCGCACGCTGTGCTCGGTGTCGTTGCTGCCGGCCCCGGCGATGATGCGAGCACGGTCACCGACCGCCTCGACCACCGCACGCAGCAGCGTGAGCTTCTCGTAGTCCGCGGTGGTCGGCGACTCGCCAGTGGTGCCCGAGATCACCAAACCGTCGCAACCGGCGTCGATGAGGCGATTGGCCAGGCGCACGGCGGCATCGGTGTCCACCGAGCCGTCCGCGCCGAAGGGGGTCACCATGGCGGTCAGCACGGTGCCGAACTGCGCCCTGGCGTCGAATCCGCTGCTGCTCACGGCCCCAAGATTACCTGGCCCCCAGAGTTGCTCAGACCTCGGTGGCGAGCGGGCTGGTCGCGACTTCGGTGCCGTCGGCCAGCGCGCTGATATGGAAGTCCCCGAACGCCGCCGGAGCCACGTCGGTGAGCTGCCGCAGGCACTCGACGGCCAGCCGGCGGATCTCGACATCGGCGTGCTCGCTGGCCCGCATCGCGATGAAATGCCGCCAGGCCCGGTAGTTGCCCGTCACCACAATGCGGGTCTCGGTGGCGTTGGGCAGCACGGCACGAGCGGCCTGCCGGGCCTGCTTGCGCCGCAGCGCCCCCATGGTCTCGACGGCCTGGCCCGCCGCGAATTTGGCTTCCAGCCGGGCCAGCAGTTCGACGTAGGCGGCGCGACTGGCGTCTGCGGCGTCGGTGAGGATCTGCTGAAGTTCGGGATCGTCCTCCATGCCGGGAGGAACCACGACCCGCGAGTCCGGCTCCGGCACGTACCGCTGCGACAGCTGGGAGAACGAGAAGTGCCGGTGCCGGATCAGTTCGTGAGTGGCTGACCGGGAGATGCCGGTGATGTAGAAAGTCACCGAGGCGTGCTCCAGCACCGAGAAGTGCCCGACGTCGATGATGTGCTGCAGGTAGCTGGCATTGGTGGCGGTTCGCGGGTTGGGCTTCGACCAGCTCTGGTAGCAGGCCCGACCGGCGAACTCGACCAGTGCCGCCCCACCGTCGGCATCGGTACTCCACGGCACGTCCGGCGGCGGAGTGAACTCGGTCTTGGCAATCAGTTGCACGCGCAGCGGCGCCGTCTCGGCCACAGCACTCACCTTAAGCGTGCCGGGCCTGTGTCAGCGCCAACGCGCCCACACGTAGGGCACCAGCGACCGCAGGAACTCCAGATCCGGGCCGGGGCGGGCCTCGGCGAATGCCCGCTCGAAGTACTCCCGGGCCGCCAGCAGAATGCCCTCGGCGTACTGGCGGGTGAACGCGATGCTGCCGTAGTCGTCCATCAGAGTTCGCACCCGTCGCACCAGCGCGGCCGAGCGCTGTGACCGACTGCGGTGCAGATAGTCCGCGAGCAGGTCCCGATCGGGCCTCCGCGCCACGGTCAACAGATGGATCAGCGGCAGCGTCCGCTTCCCTTCGTAGAGATCGCCCAAGATCTCCTTGCCGTAGATCCGTTCGTCGCCGGCCAGGTTCAGCAGGTCGTCGCGGATCTGAAACGCGGCGCCGAAATGAAACCCGAACCGCACCAGCGGCCCCAGCTCTGCGGTGCCACGCGATCCCACGATCGCCCCCACCCGCAGCGGGTGGATGGTGGTGTACCAGCAGGTCTTGTGCAGGATCAGATTCAGATAGTCCTCGGGCCGCAGATCATCGACATTGTCGGCCTGCCAGCCCACTTCGATCGCCTGCCCCTCCAGTGTCCGCAGCGCCATGGTGTCGAACTCAGCCCACACCAGTTCGGCCAGATCACGGTCAAGCTGCCGGGTTGCTCGCCGCAGTACCTGCCCGGCGACCAATGCCAGTGCATCACCGGTGTTGATCGCCGTCGCCATGCCGTACATGGCGCCCAAAGTCGGCCTGCCCCGGCGCATTTCACTGCCATCGGCGACGTCGTCGTGGACCAGGAAGGCGTTGTGCAGCAACTCGATCGCGACGGCGACACCGAGTAACGCGTCGGTATCCGCGCCGAAAGCCCGGCCGGCGGACAGGCATAGGGCGGGCCGCAGCGCCTTGCCCGGCCGCTGGGGGTATGCCCGCAGCGGTGCATACAGCCACTTGGCGGGCTCACCGTCGGGCAGGGCGTCGAGCATGGCGCGGCGGACAATTCTGGCGACTTCACCCAAGCGCTCATCGACCCCGGCCACCGATTCGCGGTCGGCGATGTCGGTCACGACTCTTGCGCCGCGACGGTGAGCACCACGGGCAACCACAGAGCCGGGCACCCGATCGCCAGCAGGGTGCCGCGGTAGGTACCGGGGCAGACGTCGGGGCCCACGTCGACGGTGATCTGCACGCCCCGACTGGACCGTCGCGGCATCGGCACCACGGCGGGGTCGATTCGCACCGCGCCGGCGTCGATCGCGCGGCCACCGTGACCGAGCAACTCACCGCAACGCAACCGGACCGCCACGCGGTCCTCGGACTCCCGGTTGTGCAGCCACACCTCGCCGGTGGCCGAACCCGGCCCGGTAACGGACAGCGTCAATGCGTCCTTGGATGCTGATGCATCGAGTTCCAGCGCCACGGACCCGTCCGCGCCGGGTGGCCGGACCGGCTGCGACCGAAGCAGGAACTGCCCGGCCGCCGACCACCAGGCCCGGGTCAGCTGTTCCCACTGCGGCAGCCCGGTCGGCTCGGCCCCATTGCCGTGTTCGGCAGAGCCGCGGTCCGGCGAGATCTCGGCCGCTTGTGCGAATCGATCGATGATTCGGCGAGCCGCCCGGAATCCTTCAGCCTGGATGGCACTGAGGGCGCGCGCATTGGCCGCGGGATCGAAAATTGACGCCCACGGCAAATCATCGATAGTGCCGTCACCGAACGTTTTGTCAGCCACCGATTCCCTCCTTAAGGAAATCAGCCTTACTCTGCTAAAAAATACGCTTTGCCAAGCTTGCCGGTAAACGACCCGAACGCCGTATACTACCTGCTTAATCGGGAGATCGGAGGCCCAATGGTGGCGACCGATATGGCAACTGCTGCTCAATCTCTGCTGGCGCTTTACGGCGCTCTCGATCAAGCGGTCATCAACACCGGAGACCCGGAAATCGAAGCCACTGTCGAGCGTTATCTTCCGGGCAGCACCGGAGCTAATGCCGGGTGGTACGACGAATTGCTCGGCTTCCTGGGCCAGTCGCACGATTTCGACCCCGAGCGGCCCGAATCACCGGCGGTGCCCGATTTGAGCCAGGCATTGACCGTCTTGCAGAACCAGGCGACAACGCCGGCCCGGTCTCAGCCGATGACCGACGCCGGCCCCTTCGCCGCCGCCGCCGCGCCGCAGCCCGCGCAGCTGACGTCGGTTGAGTTGTCCCGCATGGTTTATGCGATCGGTGCGTTGAGTCACCTGCCGTCTTACTACCCGCCGGGTGAGTGGGACGCGGCCTTCACCCAGACTCTCGCCTTGGCCGGAGCCGGCGACGGAGCCGAACTGCTCGAGATGCTGCGCAACGAGTTCGGCGGCCGCGACGACTGGACGCAGGTGGTGTTGTCGGGTTCGTTGAACACCGACGTCGCCGTAGTCCCGCTGTGCAACGCCAAACCCAAGTGGGTGCGCGGGCGGCTGTGCGTGGTGCTGACCACGGAATTCAGCAGCACGAAGGTGTCGCTGAACGACCTGAAAGACGTCATCGACCCGCTGAACTGGGCGCGCTGCCTGCCGTTCTTCTGCGCGATGGACGCCATGCCGACCCGCCCCGACGGCTGGAGCCGGGTGCTCGAACACTTCAGCACCACCTGCGGGATCGCCGGCATGCCGCAGATGCGGACGCCGCTCAAGTACTGGAAGGGGCCCGCGGTCGGCGCCCCGGTCCCCAAACCCACGGCCTGGGTCGACTACACGCTCGACGACGACCCGGCGCCCGGGGAGCACGGCGACGGCGCCATGGTGATCGACGAAGGCTTCATCCGGATGACGTCGACAGTCGACGATCCGACGCTGCACGGTGTGCAGGTGCGCACCAGGAAAGTCGTGGGCTTCCGCAACCTGGGCTGGTTTCCCACCGCCCTGTTCGCCTGCGTGCTGGGTTACGGCGACCAGGGTGTCGAGATGTTGCTCGGCGGCGTGGCCAAGCGGGCGCAGGAGGGCCCGGCGGGTTGGACCCCGTGGCAACCGTCCACACCGACCGCCGGCCAGCAGGGTGGCCCGACGGCGCCGGCGCCCCCGGCCGAGCCGGACCCGACGCAGCGGGCGATCACGGTGGCCATCGAGATGCTCGACGAATGCATCGACGAGATGTCGCAGCGCAGCGCGGCGTTGGCCGCCAAATACGCGAGCGGCGTACCTCCGGTCGAGGAGTCGATCGCGTTCGCCGCCGATCTGACCGCCCGGCTGGTGACCGACCCGTGGCGCTACCTGCAGCGGATGCGCACTCCACCTCAGGGCGGTGGCGCATGAAAGACATCACCGAGGGCATTCACCAGTACGCGCAGCGGTCGCGACAGCTGGTCGACCAGGCCGGAGCCATCGTGCGCGACGCGGACCAGCGGATCGGCGAGGGCACGTTCGGTTCAGCACAGTGGGCGCAGTCGGTCCGCCAACTGGTCAATCTGGTTGCCACCGCGGGTTACGAGATGTCCGGCGCCGTGCTGGCGCAGTGCGGCGCGCAGTGCTCCGACGTCGAGCTCTCCGAATTTCTCGAGGCGCCGCCGGGTCCCGGATACGAGCGGGTGCTGTCGGTCGCCGCACCCTTCGTCGCCGAGGGAACCTCGTACGCGCTCCCGCCGCAGGCACTGGTGTTGGTACCGGGTGTGCTACGGCCCTATGCCACCCGATTCCGGGTGGGGGTGCGCGGGCCGACTTACGTCAGCGGCACCTATCGCGGCCGGATTCGGTTGGCCTGTCTGCCGCCCGCCACCGCACCGGCCCAGATAATGGACGTCATCGTCGACCTATGAGCGTCAGCGAGGAGCCCGCCGAGATCGACGAACTGCTGGATCACGCGATTCAAGCGGCGAACAGCGGCGACCGCGCCACCGCCAGCGCACTCGCCGAGCAGGTGCTCACCGTCGACATCGGCAACCAGGACGCCGAAGACCTGCTCTGCGCACCACTCGCGGGCTCCGGTGAACTACGCAGGCTGACGATACTTTTCGCTGATGTGGTCAACTCGACAGCATTGTCGACCCGAATCGAGCCGGAGATCTATCGGACGGTGATCGGCCGCTACCGCCAGCAGGTCGACGAGATCGTGAACCGCTATGAAGGCCACGTCTTCTCCACCAAGGGCGACGGGCTGCTCGCCGTGTTCGGCCACCCCAGCGCCCACGAGAACGACGTGCGGCGAGCGGTACAGGCCGGCCTCGACATCACCCGCGAAGTGGACCGCCTCAGCGATCGGGTGCGAGCGCGGTTCGGTTTCGACATCGCAGTCCGGGTGGGCGTGCATCGCGGCATGGTGTATCTCGATGTGGCACAGGACGACGTGTACGGACTGGGCGCCAACCTGGCCTCTCGCGTCTCAGGCCTGGCCCCGCCCGGCGGTGTCGTGGTGTCGGCGGCCGTGGCACCGTTGGTGGCCGGCCACTTCGAGCTCGAGGCCCAACCGGCTCAACCGGTCAAGGGCATCGACGAGCCGGTCGAGCACTATCGCGTCGTCAAGGAACACGTCGGCCGCTCTCGGGTTCCGCTGGGCCGGCTGGTCGGCCGCGACCTCGAGCTCACGCACCTGCGAGACGCCTGGAATCACGCCCGGCACGGTGTGTTGAGCGTTCCGGGGATCTGCTTCAGTGGCGAGGCGGGCATGGGCAAGAGCCGATTGGCCACCGCCGCAGCAGAACTGGCCGAACAGTCCGGCAGGCCGGTGCTCGCCCTGATCGGATCGCCGTTTCACGCCGACGCCGGGCTCCACCCCATTCGCACCCTGCTGGAACAGCGGGCCGGGATCGAGCGGACGACGGCACAATCCGACCGGCTGCGACTTCTCGAAGACGAGGTCACGGCGCGCGGCTTGGATCCGGTCACGATGGTGCCGTTGTTGGCTGCCGCATTGGAGATTCCGGCCGAAGGTGGCTATCAGCCCACCCGGGCCGAGGGCGCCAAGCTCTACGGGCAGGTCATCGAGGCCGTAGTCGGCTACCTACTCGCCTGCGCCGGTGCCGGGCCGGCGGTGCTGTTGGCCGAAGATCTGCAGTGGTTCGACCCATCGACACGCGATGTGGTCGCGTCGTTGCTCGCGACCGCCCCGGGAACGCTGCTCATGGTGTTGACCGCCCGCGAGCTGAACTCGCTGCCGGATCTGCCCCAGCTCAAGGTGTTCGAGCTCGCACCGTTGACGGCGACACAGACCGATGAGTTGATCGCAGTGCTGAATCCTGCCCTGCCCGGCGCCGAACGCGCCGAGGTTCAGCGGCGCTGCGACGGTGTGCCGCTCTATATCGAAGAGGTGGTCGCCAAGTTGCACGAGCAGCCGCAGGACGCGGCGGGGTGGGCGCGGGTTCCCGACGCCCTCTACGAGCCGCTGTTCTCTCGGCTTCGCGCCAGCAGCAACACGATTCAGGTGGTCGAAGCCGCCTCCACCGTCGGCAGGGAATTCGATCGCGCCATGCTCGGCGCAGTCCTCGACCTCGCAGCCGGTGATCTCGAGGATGCTGTTGCAGCCCTGGTTGCGGCGCGGGTCTTCGAGCCGGTGACCAAGGACCGCTGGCGTTTCCGGCATGAGCTGCTCCGCGAGGTCGCCTACGAGTTGCCGCCGCCCAGCGTTCGGCGCCAGCTGCATGGTCGAGTCGCCGACACCCTGGTCAGCGACTCAGACAATCCGGATTGGCATCTGGTCGCCCTGCACTACCGGGTGGCGGAGCGGTTCGAGGCCGCCGCCGACGCCCACCAGAAAGCTGCGTACGACGCCCGGCAGCGCGGTGCCCTCGACGAGGCCCGCGCCTGCCTCAGCCAGGCCATCGAACAACTCCGGCTAGCGGCGGAGGGACCGTCTCGCGATCGCCGCGAAGTGCTGTATCGGCTTCGGCGTGGCTTCCTCACCTCGGCGGTGGAAGGTACTGCCAGCCCGAAGGCGGCCAAGGACTTCGAATGCTGCCTGAAGCTCGGGGCCACCGATCCCCGACAGGACGGCTTCATGTCGACGATGACTGCGTTGTGGGCCTACTACCTGCCCCGTGGCGACCTGCGCCGCGCCCTGCGCGTGGCCGAGTACGCCAGATCGAAGCGACCCGATGAGCGGAAGTGGTTCGGTCCGACAAACGCCGCGGCGTTCGGCATGGTCGCCTGGTTTCTTGGTGACTTCGGCAAGGCCCGAGCGCTGTTGGAGCAGGCCGTCGCGGAGATGAAGGAAGCGCCCCTGCCCGATTTCGAATCTCTGTGGTTCATTCCCAGCGATGCGCTCGCTTCCATGCACATGCACTTGGCGATGGCACGATTCGTCCAAGGCGATCTCACCGGCGCCGACGAGCAGTTATCCGAAACCGTCAGGCGGGCAGAAGATATCGGCTTCCCGCAAGGCCCATTCAGCCACTGCTACCAACGATTCACCGAGATCTACATGTGCATGGAGGCCGGCCTACTCGAACGCGCCGGCGAGGTGGTGACGGTACTGGCTGCGCAGGCCGAGCGGCACGGATTCGAGTACTGGACGATGATCGCGGCCAATCAGCGCGGCGCCGTCGACGCGTTGTCGGCGCTGGCGGGCGAGCACACCGACCCAGCCCGGTTGGCACCCCACATCGCGACGATGACCGAAATCGGTTCTGCCTTGCGGGCGGCCGAGGTCAAGCTGTTCTCTACCTACTACGACGGGGTACTGGCCCGGCTGCTGATTGCCGTCGGCGACACCGCGCAGGCCCACGAATGCCTCAACGGCGCGCTGGCGTTGGCCGATGAGACCGCGGTCAACTTCTACCGCGCCGAATTGCTGCGGATACGGTCACACACCCGCGGTGACGCCGCGGCACGCGACAGCGATCTGCGCTGCGCCATCGAGACGGCACGCCGGCAGGCGGCGCACATCTACGAACTGCGCGCGGCGATGGATCTTGTCGACCTGCAGGGGGATTCCGCACGTGACCTGTTGACCGGCGCCATGACGCACTTCCTCGCCGATTCCGACTGGCCGGAGCTGGATCGAGCCAGAACGCTGCTCAGGTGAGTCCGCCGGGTGGCAAGGTAGCCATCCTGGGCGGAGGCATGGCCGCGCTGAGTGCCGCCTGGCGGCTTAGCGAACCCGGTTGGCGAGACCGCTTCGACTCCATCACCGTCTATCAACGCGGTTGGCGCCTCGGCGGAAAGGGAGCTTCCAGCCGTGGCCGGCACGGACGCATCGAAGAGCACGGCCTGCATATCTGGCTGGGCTCTTATCAGAACGCCTTCGCCCTGCTTCGCGAGTGCTACACCGAACTCGACCGGGCCACAACTGATCCGGCAGCACCGATCCGCACTTGGGACCAAGCGCTGATTCCGGCGGACAACGTGGGGCTGGCCGACCGGCTCGGCAGCGAGTGGTTGATCTGGTTGGGCACCTTCACCCGAACCGACGGGTCACCCGGCGCACCCGGCGGCACTGGCCGGGTGATGACGGTGGTGGAGTTCACCGTCCGGGCACTGCGCCTCGTTCGCGATTTCGCCGAATCGCTGCGCGGTAACACCGCGCCCGGAATCACGTTGTCCGTCCACCCGGAGCCGCCGCCCACGCAGCGATGGATCGAGGCGGTGACCGATGCGGCCGCGGCAGTACTGCTCGCCCTGGGCGATCCGCAGGCCGCCGGCGCCGGCCTGCCCGGGAAGGTCGACGGCGCGGTGGCGGCGGTGCGCGCCGCCCTGGACTATGAGCGACGGCCCGACCACCGGCGGTCCTGGCTGCTGCTCTCGCTGATGACCGCGGTGATCCGCGGAATCCTCGCCGACCACCTGGTCACCGACCCGCGCGGAATGCGGGCGATCAACGACGAAGATTTCAACGACTGGATCCTGCGCCACGGCGCGCACCCCGATGTCACCGAATTCGCTTTGGTACGTGGCATGTACGACCTGGTGTTCGGGTACCGCGACGGCGATCCCGACCAGCCCGCGTTCGCCGCGGGGCTGGCGGTGTTTCTGACCGGCCAGGTGCTGTTCGGCTACCACGGGTCGATCTTCTGGAAGATGACCGCCGGAATGGGCGACGTCGTCATCGCTCCGCTGTACCAGGCGTTGCGGCGTCGCGGTGTCACCTTCGAGTTCTTCCACCGCCTCGATGCCCTCCACCTGGACGCCGCGCGACGAGCAGTCGACACCATCACGCTGGGGCGCCAACTGCACCTGGCCGACGGCCTGACAAGCTACGAGCCGTTGACCACGGTGCGGGGGCTGCCGGTGTTCCCCAGCACGCCGCTGACCAACCAATTGGCGGCACCTGACCAGGTCCCCCCCGATGGTTGGCATGCGCTGGAAACGCACTGGTCGGACTACCCCGACGCCGAGTCACGGGTGCTGCGTAGGGGTGTCGACTTCGATCACGCCGTCCTGGCCGTATCCCTGGGCATGCTGCCGGTGGTCGCCACCGAGCTGATCGAAGACCGGCCCGAGTGGCGACGGATGACCACGGAGGTCCGCACCGTCGCCACCCAGGCCTTCCAGATCTGGTTGCGCCCGGATGAACCGGCACTGGGCTGGCAGGAGCCCGGCGTGACGCTCAGTGCCTACGTTCCCCCGTTCGAGACGTGGGCCTCCATGCCGCAGACGCTGTGGGCCGAAGACTGGCCCGAGCATGATCGCCCCGGCACAGTGGCCTACTTCTGCGGCACCCTGGATGCGGCGTGGCCCACCGATGAGACCGGTCCGGGCTACCTGCACCGACATCGGCAGCAGGTTCGGGGACAAGTCGCCCACCACCTCGACCGTCACCTGCACCGGTTCCTTCCCGGCGCCGTCAGCGAAGCAGGCTTCGACTGGCGGTTACTCAGCGGGTCCGACGGCGAAACCGACTGCGCAGCATTGGAAACCCAGCACATCAGCGTGAATGTCGATCCCTCGGACCGGTATGTGCAGTCGATCCCGGGAACCGACCGGTACCGGTTGCGCCCCGACGAAAGCGGCTATGACAACCTGGTTCTGGCCGGCGACTGGACCGACTCCGGCATGAACGCCGGGTGCATCGAAGCGGCCGTCATGTCTGGACTGCAGGCCGCGAACGCCCTGGCGGGGCGACACCGATACCACCGCATTCGGGGCCTATACCTGCCCTGAACGTCAGCGGTTGGGCACTTTGGCTGCGATCTGCCCAGCGATGACCACCGCGGTGTTCTTGGGATCCGCGCTGCAGGTGTTGACGTCAATCACGACGTTGTTGGCCACGGTCAGCGCCCGCCCGCAGGCCCAGCTCACCTCGTTGCCGGCATTGTCTTGGGTCGCGACGGTGCTGAGCATGCCGTCGGCGTTGACGATGGGGCCGGCGATCCAGGTGGTGCCGCTCTGCACATGGCTGTATTCATGGCAGGCCGGCCATTGCCGGGTGGCGTGGGCAAGAAATGCGGCGGCTTGCTTGGCCGACGGAAACGCCACTACGGCCTGTTCGGCGAAGTGTTCGAAATCGTCGCCCTCACTGAGCGTCTGGTCCCGCACTGCGATGTAGCCGCTGTCGGCGTATACCGGCTCCTGAGCCGCACCGTCGATCGCCAGGCACTCTTGAGGTTGCATGGTGGCGCTGTCGTCCGACAGGGCGGTATGGGTGCGGGTGACGGCCATGTCGGTCGCCTCCATGATCGGGTTGATCTGCTCGGGGCTGAGCAAAAGAGCGCGCAGGGCGTCCTCAGCGACGGGCGCTGCCGTCACGGTGGCGGTTGGCACCGACGATGTGGTGCTCGACACGACTTTGAGTTCGTGACTTCCACATCCGGCGGCCAGCACCGCACCCCCGACAACAAGCCCCCACGCAGAAGAAACCCGCATACAACCACCCCGACAACGCCCGACCCCGGATCGGCACGCCAGTCATCAGCGCGGCCGATCAACTCCCGGTCGCCACCCTAGCGCCGGCGGCCGAGATTCGCCGGTGACGACCGGTCCGCCCACCTCGACGTTGACGGTCGACGTTTACGGCGTAAGCCCCAACGGGTATCCCGAGCCAAGGCCGCTGCGGAATCAGGCACGCGAGCGTGCCGAACAGTAATCCGACCGGCGATAGGGGCCCCAGTGTTGCTACGGAAGATCGCACGTCCACTGCTCGCGGCAGCGTTTATCGGTCAAGGCGTGGACGCGTTGCGCCGGCCGCAGCAAGCCGGGCAGGCGGCGCGTCCAGCGTTCGACGGCCTCAAACAGTTACCCGACGAGGTAGCGGCCAAGGTGCCTTCCGATGTCGAAGCATTCGCCAAGGCGAACGCGCTGGCACAGATCGGTGGCGGCGTCCTGCTGGCCAGCGGCAGGCTGCCACGGGTTGCGGCTGCGGTGCTGGCATGCACGGTCATTCCAGGGAGCGCCGGGGCGCACATGTTCTGGACGGAATCCGACCCCGAACGCAAGAACGAACAACGCAAAGCGTTCTTGACCGACGTCAGCCTGATCGGCGGATTGTTGATCGCGGCCGCCGACACCGAAGGAAAGCCTTCGCTGGGCTGGCGGGCCCGTCGCGCCTATCGTCGCGCAACCGACGCCTTGCCCACTTCCTCCGGCGATGCCGTGCTGGAGACCGTCGGTGAGAAGGTGAGCACGAGCCTGCTCGCCGGCGTGGAGCATGGCCGCGAGCTGGCCGAGGCAGTCGGGGAAAAGGCCGGACCGTTACTGGAGTCGGCCGGCGAACGGGGAACACAGCTCGCGGAAGTCGCCGCGGACCGGGGAACCGAGCTGGCGCACGCGGCCCGCGACGGTGCGATCACGCTCGCCGACAGCGCCCGCCGCCGCATGCGCCGGCACCTCCCCTAGTCCGTCACGCGCGGGTGACGTCCGCGGGGCCGGGAAGCACCCGCCGGCGCAACTCGGCCACCAGATCCCCGCGATCCCCGACGCTGACCTGACTCAACCCGAGCCAGGACGCCATCGACCACAGTTCGGTGGCCAGTGCCTCGGCCACCCGTTCGCGTGGTTGCCCCGCTTCGGCGAATGCCCCGATGACGTGCAGCACCCCCTGTTGCCGATCGGCTTTGAGGTCGACCCGGCCGACAAGCTCACCGTCCAGCAGGAGTGGCCACACGTAGTAGCCGTACTGGCGTTTGGGCGCCGGGGTGTAGATCTCGATGCGGTAGTGAAAGCCGAACAGTCGCTGCACCCGCGGCCGGAAGAAGATCAGTGGATCGAATGGGCACAGCAGCGCGGTGCCGCGATCGGTTCGCGGAATCGCCTGCCCGGCACGCAGATAGGCCGCGGTGTCCCAACCATCGACTGCCACCGGTTCCAACTCGCCGGCCGCCACCAACGCGGCGATCGCGGGTTTGACCTGGGTGGCCGACAGCCGGAAGTAGTCGCGCAGGTCGGCCTCGGTGGCTATGCCCAGAGCGCTCGCGGCGCGGCGGACCAGCTCACGGATCGCCTCGTCGTCATCGACCTGAACAGCCAGCACCTGCGGTGGCAGCACGTTCTCCACCAGGTCGTAGTGCCGGGCGAACCCGACCCGGGTGGCGGTGGTGAGCACCCCCGCAGCGAACAGCGCCTCGGCCACCCATTTGGTGTCGCTGCGGTTCCACCACGGCCCCTTGCCGGCCCGCCCGGACGCGGCAGCCAGGTGCTCTTCGATCTGACCGGCGGTGGCCGGACCCAGTTCGCCGACCGCGGCGGTGACGTCGGTGACCAGTTGCGGGTTGGCCCGCACGATGGCCGACCCCCACCGGCCATGGGGCCACTGCCGCATCCGCCAGCGCAACAGCGGCCAGTCTTCGACGGCCATCAGCGCCGCTTCGTGCGCCCAGTACTCGACCAGCAGCCGCGGCGAACGGGCGCTGTGGCTCCATGCGGCTCGGTCCAGCACGGTGCGGTCATAGGGCCCGAGCCGGCTGAACACCGGCGCGTAGTGGGCGCGTACCGCCACCGAGACGGAGTCCAGCTGCAGTACCTGTATGCGGGAGATCAGCCGTTTCAGGTGCGCCCGGGTGACCGTGGCAGTGGGTTTGGGATCTGTGAAGCCCTGTGCGGCAACGGCGATCCGGCGCGCCTGCGCGGCGGTCAGGACTGGCACGAAGTCCGGTGGTAGGTCAGATAGCGGTACCGCAGTCCGGTTCGGCTGGTCAGCCACTCCCCCGTGCTGGCCTGCCAAGACTGATCGAGTACCGGCGCCACGGCGTCACCGTCCTGCACCGGCAGGTCGATGTCGACCTCGGTCACTTCGCAGCAGCCGGCCAGCGGCAGCGCCAACGCGTAGATCTCGGCTCCACCGACCACCCAGATGTCGTCACCCTGCAGGGCCTGATCCAGGGTCCCTACCACGGTGGCACCGTCGGCGACATAGCCCGGGTCCCGCGTGAGCACGACGTTGCGCCGATCCGGCAAAGGCCGGACCTTGGCCGGCAGCGACTCCCAGGTCAGCCGCCCCATCACCACGGTGTGGCCCACGGTGAGCTGCTTGTAGCGGGCCTGATCCTCGGGCACCCGCCAGGGAATGCCGCCGGCCCGCCCGATCACCCCGGACTTCGATTGAGCCCAGATCAAACTGATCGTCATACCGCCACGGGCGCCTTGATTGCGGGGTGCGGGTCGTAGTCGCGGATCTCGATGTCGTCGAAGGTGTAGTCGAAGATCGATTCACGCGGCGCCAGAACCAATTGCGGATACGGACGCGGCTCGCGACTCAGTTGTTCGGTGACCTGGTCGACGTGATTGTCGTAGATGTGGCAGTCGCCGCCCGTCCAGATGAACTCCCCGACGCCCAGCCCGGACTGCGCAGCCATCATGTGGGTCAGCAGCGCATAGCTGGCGATGTTGAACGGCACGCCGAGGAACAGATCTGCGCTGCGCTGATAGAGCTGGCAGGACAGCTTGCCGTCGGCGACGTAGAACTGGAACAGCGCGTGACAGGGGGCCAGCGCCATCTGGCCGATCTCGCCGACGTTCCACGCCGAAACGATGATGCGGCGAGAATCCGGATCGGTGCGCAGCAGGTGCAGCGCGGCAGAGATCTGGTCTACGTGCTCACCCGCCGGAGTCGGCCACGACCGCCACTGCACTCCGTAGACCGGACCGAGATCTCCTGTCTCAGAGGCCCATTCATCCCAGATGGTGACGCCATGCTCGTTAAGCCAGGCGATGTTGGAGTCACCGCGCAAAAACCACAGCAGTTCATAGATCACCGACTTCAGGTGCACCTTTTTGGTGGTGATCAGCGGGAATCCGGCGGCCAGGTCATAACGCAACTGGTGGCCGAAGAGGCTGCGCGTGCCGGTACCGGTGCGATCCGCCTTCGGTGTTCCCTCGGCCAAAACGAGCCGCAACAGGTCCTCGTACGGGGTCGCGATCGACACGGCGCCTAGCTTAGCGGCGATCACAAAGCGTGGCGAAGCCACGCGCCGCGGGTCGCCGCATTGAGTCAAACGTTCATAGCGGAGTACAACGGAGGCCATGCCCACGATCACCGACACCATCACCACGCCCGACGGGGACTGCCCGGTTCGTCTGTTCACTCCGGAGGGCGCTGGGCCCTGGCCCGGCGTTGTCATGTATCCCGATGCGGGCGGGGTGCGGCCGACCTTCGACGAGATGGCCGCCGAACTGGCCGGTTACGGCTACGCCGTGCTGCTTCCCGATGTGTACTACCGGCACCCCGACTGGGCCCCGTTCGACATGGCGACGGTGTTCGCCGACGCCAAGGAGCGCGGTCGGCTGTTCTCGATGATCGGCGACGTGACCCCGGACCGGATGGCCACCGACGCGCAGGCGTTCTTCGACTATCTGGCCGGCCGGCCCGAAGTCCGCGGCGAGAAATTCGGGGTGTGCGGCTACTGCATGGGTGGACGTACCTCGGTCGTGGTCGCCGGACGCGTGCCCGACCGGGTGGCAGCGGCCGCGTCGTTCCATGGTGGTGGACTGGTCACCGACTCCGCCGACAGCCCCCACCTGCTGGCCGATCAGATGACGGCCACCGTCTATGTGGCCGGCGCCGAGAACGACGCGTCGTTCACCAAGGCGCATGCCACAGCCCTGGACGAGGCGCTGAGCGCCGCGGGCGTCCCGCACACCGTCGAGTTCTACCCGGCCGCGCACGGCTTCGCCGTGCCCGACAACGGGCCCTATGACGCCGACGCCGCGGCCCGGCACTGGGCGGCGATGCGGGACGTCTTCGGAGTCGCGCTCGGCGGTTAGCGAGGCTCGACGAAGGAGAGGCGAAGCTGGACCGCCGAAACAGCCCCGGCAATTAGACGTCCACGAGTTCGGCGTCCTTGGTCTCCTGCATGGCCAGCAGAGCCACGAACGAGCACGCGGCCGCGATGGACAGATAGCCGCCCACCCAGACAACGCCGTAACTGGTGGCCAGCCAGGTGGTGATGAACGGCGCCACCGCCGCGCCCAGGATGCTCGCCGCGTTGTAGGCGACACCCGAACCGGTGTAGCGGACATTGGTCGGGAACAGTTCGGGCAGTACCGCGCTCATCGGCCCGAACGCCAAGCCCATCAACGTCATACCGATGATCAGAAAAGCCAGCGTCACGCCGACGGACGCGGTCGGATTCAGGAATACGCCGAAGGTGGCCCCGTACACCATGATCCCGGCGGTGAAGGCCAACAGCAGCGGGCGCCGGCCGAAGTGGTCGGCCAGCCTGCCGACGATCGGCAGTACCGCCACGAAGAACAGCACGGCGATCAGCTGCAGCCCGAGGAACTCGGCGTAGCCATAACCCAACCCCACACCCTCGGGGGGACGCTTAGCGGTCCCGTAGCTCAGGCTCCAGGTCGTCACGGTGTAGAAGAGCGTGTAGGGCACCACCATCGCCAGCGTGCCGATGACCAGCCGGCGCCAGCTGCCCCGCAGCAGCACTGCGATCGGAGCATTCACCGGCGCACCGGTGGCCTTTGCCTGCGCGAACACCGGAGTTTCGGTGAGCCGCAGCCGGACGTACAGTCCGACGGCCACCATCACGGCGCTCAGCAGGAACGGAATGCGCCAGCCCCAGGTGAGAAAGGGCCCGGTCCCGTCTACCCCGGGGTTGGACTGTCCCAGCCACAGGAACAGGATCAGAAAGATCGTGGTGGCCAGCAGGTAGCCCAGGGGCGCACCCAGTTGCGGCCAGATTCCCGCCGTCGCCCGCCGGCCGGGTTTGGCGGTTTCGGTGGCCAGCAGCGCAGCACCGCTCCATTCACCGCCGAGCGCCAGGCCCTGGCAGAACCGCAGGGCGGCCAGCAGTACCGGGGCGAGCAGGCCAATGTGGTGGTAGGTGGGCAGCACGCCGATCAGGAAGGTGGCGACGCCCATGAGCAACAAGGAGGCCACCAGAGTGGATTTGCGACCCAGCCGATCACCGAAGTGACCGAACAGGATTGACCCGACCGGTCGGGCCACGAACGCCAAGCCGAACGTTGCCAGCGAAGCCAGCAGCGCCGCAGTGGGATTGCCCTTCGGGAAGAACAGGTGCGGGAAGACGGTGACCGCGGCGGCAGCGTAGACGTAGAAGTCGTAGAACTCGATCGTGGTACCGACCATCGCCGCCACCGCGATCCTGCGGCGCGGCACACCGTCGACAAGGTCCGCCCCGCCGGCGGCCGCGCCGGCGCGATACGACGTGCTCATCTGGCGATGCCCGCCTCGTCGGCGACCTCACGCGCCTTGTCCACCAAAGCGTCGATCCACGCGGTGATCGGGGTACCCGCAGCGGCCTTGTTCGCCGGATTGTCGAGCACCCGCCGCACGATTCCCTCAGCGATGATGGCGACCTTCCACAGTCCCAGTGCATGCCAATACTGCAGTGTCGCCGCGTCGCGCCCGGTCTCTTCGAGATATACCCGGGCCAGCTCCGCGCGGTCCGGGAAACCCTCCAGGGTGCTGATGACGAACTCCCCGGCGATGTGCTCTTCACCCACCTGCGGCCAGTAGGCCAGCAGGCTGCCCATGTCGGCCAGCGGGTCGCCCAGGGTGGACAACTCCCAGTCCAGCACCGTGATCACCTCACCGGTCTGCGGCGAGGTGATCACGTTGCGCAGGTGGAAGTCCCCGTGCACGAGCGTCAGTTCCTGCTGCTGCGGCACGGCATCGGTCAGCCGCCGGGTCAGGTCATCGAGTGCCGGTAACTCGCGCGTCTTGGACTTCTCCCACTGCCCGGCCCACCGTTTGAGCTGACGCTGGGCGTACGGCTTGTGGCTGGCCAGATCATCCAGGCCCACCGCGGTGATGTCGACGGCGTGAATCTTGGCCAGGGTCTTAGGCATCGACAGCCCGATCTGTCGGCGCCGTTCCGGGGAGAGCGACTGCGCTACCGACATCCGGTCTGCCACCACGCCGTCGACGAACTCCATCAGCAGTAGCGGCGTGCCTTCGGAGTCGCGGGTCAGCCCGTACACCTGCGGTGTGGGGACTTCGGTATCGCCCAGTGCCGCAAGGATTCGTGCTTCCCGGGCCACGTCGTGGGCCGAGGCCAGCAGCGTTCCCAATGGGGGCCGGCGCAGCACCCAGCTGTGACCGGCGTCGTCGAACACCCGGTAGGTCAGATTGGACTGTCCGATACCGACCCGCTCGAAGCTCAGCGGCCCGGCCACTGGCAGGCCCAGCTCGGTGATCCACGCGGTCGCAGCCGCCGGATCGATGCCCAGTGGCTCGTCAGCCACCTGAACCTCCCCGGAATCCTGTTGCGTCACCAAGGATCTGACCGCCGTCCATGACCAGGGTCTGCCCGGTGATCCAGCTCGCCGCATCGGACACCAGGAACAACACGGCGTCGGCCACGTCGACCGGCTCGCCGATCCGGCCCAGCGGTATACCGGTCGACAATCCCTGCTCGTGTTCCTTCCACAGCACCTCGGCCAGCTTAGTGCGCACGACGCCGGGACAGATCGCGTTGACCCGGATCCCCGGGGAGAGTTCCAGCGCAAGCTGTTTGGTGACGTGGATCAACGCCGCCTTGGTGGCGTTGTACATGCCCATCAGCGGCGCGAAACTCATCCCGCCGATGGAAGCCGTGTTCACCACCACACCGCCGTGGTCGCCCATCCATGCCTTGACCGCGCATGACGTCCACAGCAGCGGCCCCCACAAGTTGACATCGAAGATCTTGGCGAACCGGGCGTGGTCCTGGTCGATCAACGGCCCGAACGCCGGGTTGGTGCCGGCGTTGTTGACCAGGATGTCGACAGTGCCGAATCGTTCCAGGGTGGTGTTGATGCAGCGCTGGGCAGCCTCGTCGTCGGCGACGTGGGCGGCCACACCCAACGCGTTGCCGTTGACCTGGGCCGCCGCCGCATCGGCGCTCTCCTGATCGCGTGAGGTCAGGACCACATTGGCGCCCGCTTCGGCGAGTCGCTGCCCGATCGCCAACCCGATCCCCCGCGACCCGCCGGTGATGATCGCGGTGCGCCCCGTCAAGTCCGGTGCCGTCATCGAGCGTTCTCGCGATACTTACCCAGCTCCTGGCGCGCGATGGCGCGCTTGTGCACCTCGTCGGGGCCGTCGGCGAGCCTCAGTGTGCGCAGGTGGGCCCAGAAGCCGGCCAGCGGGAAGTCTTCGGTGACTCCGCCGGCGCCGTGCACCTGGATGGCCCGGTCGACGATCTTGAGTGCGATGTTGGGTGCTGCGACCTTGATCGCTGCGATCTCGACCTGCGCTGCCTTGTTGCCGACGGTGTCCATCAGGTACGCGGTCTTGAGCGTCAGCAGCCGGATCATCTCGATGTCGATGCGCGCCTCGGCGATCCAGTCACGGATGTTGGCGTTGTCCGAGACCGGCCGGCCGAAGGCGATCCGGGACTGGGCGCGCCTGCACAGCAGCTCCAAGGCCCGCTCGGCCATGCCGATGGCCCGCATACAGTGGTGGATGCGGCCGGGACCGAGTCGGGCCTGGGCGATGGCGAACCCCTCGCCCTCGCCCTTGAGCACGTCCTTGGCGGGCACGCGTACGTCTTTGAAGTCGATCTCAGCGTGGCCCTCGCGGTCCTGGTAACCGAAGACCGGCAGTCCACGCATGACGGTGACGCCCGGTGCGTCGATGGGGACCACCATCATCGACTGCTGGCGGTGGGTAGCGGTGTTCGGATCGGTCTTGCCCATCACGATCATCACCTTGCAGTTCTGATGCAAGGCGTTGGACGCGAACCATTTCCGGCCGTTCAGCACGTAGCCGTCACCGTCGCGCACCATCGACAGCTGGACATTGGTGGCATCGGAGCTGGCCACCTGCGGCTCGGTCATCGCGAAGGCCGAACGGATGGTGCCCTCCAGCAGCGGCTTGAGGTATTTCTCCTTGTGTTCGTCGCTGCCGAACAGCGTGAACACCTCCATGTTGCCGGTGTCGGGCGCGCTACAGTTGCAGGCTTCCGGCGCCAGATGCGGGCTCCGGCCCATGATCTCGGCCAGCGGCGCGTATTCGAGGTTGGTCAGCCCCGGCCCCCATTCCGGGTGGGGGTGAAACAGATTCCACAGGCCGCGCTCACGCGCTTGGGCCTTCAGCTCCTCCAGGATCGGGGGCTGGAAGTGCGGGTTGCCGGCTTCGGCCATCTGCGTCTCGTAGACCGCTTCGGCCGGATAGACGCACTCGTCCATGAACTCCAGCAGATCGGTCTGGTATTTCTTTGCGCGCTCGGATATTTCGAACAGGGACATACAGGCTCCTCACCTAGGAATTTTCGGAGTCGAGCAGGCCGCGCTGGTAGCGGCGCATGCCGCGCAACCAGCGGTCGTAGTCGCCTGCCTTGTGCCGGAACATCTCCAGCACCACGGGGTGCGGCAGGATCAGGAAGCGCTCGTCATCGATGGCGGCGAGCACCTCGGCGGCAACGTCCGCGGGCTCCAGCACCTCGCCGGCGGTGGTGACCGCACGGGTGGCCAGGTCGCCCAGCGGGTCCCCGGATTGCTCACCGGCGTAGAGCAACTTGGTGTTGACACCCATCGGGCACAGGCAGCTGACCCGCACACCCTGGTCGCCGTAGGTGATGTTGAGCCACTCGGCGAATCCGACAGCCGCATGCTTGGTCACCGAGTAGGTGGCGGCGCCGAGTTGGGTGAGTAGTCCGGCGGCTGATGCGGTGGAGACGAAATATCCCTCCCCGCGGCGCACCCAGTCGGGGATCAGCAGCTGCGCGGCGCGGATGTGCGAGCGCAGGTTGACGTCGATGGCCTGGTCCCAGTCGGCCTCGCCGGGCAGGCCGGGGGCACCGGTGATTCCGGCGTTGGCGAAGTAGAAGTCCACCGGGCCGTAGCGCTCCTGCGCCAAAACGATCAGCTCACGAATGGTCTCGGTGTTGGAGACGTCGCCGCCATGACCGATTGCGGCACCGGGATGCGCGGCGCTGATCTCCTCGGCTACCGCCGCCGCGGCGTCCGCGTCGAGGTCGGCCACCACCACTTTGGCTCCGGCCTCGACCAGCGCCGCGGCCAGTGCGCCGCCGATACCGCCACCGCCACCGGTGACGATTGCGACCCGCTCGGCAACCTTCATAAGCGACGTCCCCGTTCTTCAGTGCGCAGCGGCAGTGACATTAGTTGAATCCGATCTCATATTCGATTACTGACGGAGCGGAACTGCAGGGCGTTTGCCCACAACCGGGTGACTGTGGCGACCAGAGTCTCGAAGTCGGCGCCTGACGCGTGCTCGGCCTCCTCGCCGACGAAGGTGCCGTAGGCGAGCCTGCTGACCATTCCCGACAGCGCCCGCGACGCCAGCAGCGGATCGACATCGGCGCCGGCGATGCCCCGCTTCTGCAGATCGGCGATGCCGGCGGCGTTGCGCTGCACGAACGCGTCGGCTCGCCGCGCACGGAAGGCGCGGAACTTCGGGTCGATCTGGGCCACCTGTTCGAGCAGCCCCATCAACTGGGCATTGCGACGATACGCCTCGAGGTAAGCGCGATTGCTCGCCTCCAGCACCGCAAAGGGATCGTCGGAATCGCTCACCCGGCCCATGCCCGGATGCATCATGTCCTGCTGGGCCTGTTCGAGGACCGCGGCGAAGATCTCCTCTTTGTTCGCGAAGTAGGTGTAGAAAGACCCGGTCGCACACCCGGCGGCCTTGGTGATGTCGGTCAGCTTGGCGTCGAGGTAGCCGTCCCGTTCGAAGACCTTGCGGGCCGCGGCGACCAGCCCCGCCCGGGTGCGCGCCCCGCGCACCGTTGCCGGCAACTGGCGGGCCGGGGCGGCCGGGACGGCATCCATCCGGGCAGACTAACTGAATTCGATGTCAACTTCACTGACTTCTTCGGTACCGCCGCCGAGTTCACCGAGCATGGCGTCGGCCTCTGATTCGGGCAGCGACTCCACCCCGCGCAGCTTGCGTTCGATGGCCCGGGTGCGGACTCCGGCGGTGTCGATGGTGTTGCGGGCGGTGTCGAGCTGCTTGCGGGTCTTCTCCAGCACCGCCGCGAATTTTCCGAACTCGGTCTTGACCGCGCCGAGCACCTGCCAGACCTCGCTGCTGCGCTGTTCGATCGCCAGGGTGCGAAAGCCCATGCGCAGGCTGTTGAGCAGCGCAGCCAGCGTGGTCGGGCCGGCCAGGGTGACGTTGTACTTGGCCTGGATCTGCTCGAACAACCCCGGCTGGCGCAGCACCTCGGCATACAGACTCTCGGTGGCCAGGAACAGGATCCCGAAGTCGGTGGTGTGCGGCGGATCGAGGTACTTGTCGTGGATGTCGCAGGCCTCGGCTTCGATCCGCCGGATCAGCGCTTGGCGTGCCGCGGCCTCCCCCACGCTGTCGGCGTGTTCCTGCGCGTCCAGCAGTCGCTCGAAATCCTCACGCGGAAACTTGGCGTCGATCGGCAACAACACCTCGCGCGCGCCGGTGGCTCCCGGCAACCGGATCGCGAATTCCACCCGGGCGCTCGACCCCGGCACCGTGATGACGTTGGTGGCGTACTGCTCGGGCGTCAGCGTCTCGGCCAGCAGGGCGGCCAACTGCGTCTCGCCGAAGATGCCGCGCGTCTTGACGTTGGTCAGCACCCGCTTCAGATCCCCCACCCCGGTGGCCAGCGTCTGCATCTCCCC
>NZ_UWOA01000044.1:0-39558 GCF_900604305.1 Mycobacterium sp. P7213 | reverse complement strand
GGTAAGGGCGGCGCAGCCTTGCAGGGTCTTGGTGGTGCTGGTGGTGCCGGTGGCTCTGGTGGTGAGGGCGGCGAGGGCGCCAACGGTGCCGATGGTGATGGCACGCATCTGGATGGTTATGCCGGTGGTGCCGGCGGTGCCGGTGGTGACGCCGGCCAGGGTGGTGCCGGTGGTGCGGGCCGGGGCCCGATCGTCGACGGTGTTGATGGCACCGCGGGTGCCGGTGGTGACGCCGGTAAGGGTGGTGACGGCTTCGCGGGCGTCGACGGAACTGCCGGCCACGTCGATGGCACCGCTGGTGGCGACGGTGGTGCCGGTGGCACCGGTGGCGCCGGCGGCCAGGAAGTCGATGGCAGCTTCGCCGCCCAGGGTGATGGCGGCAACGGTGGCGCTGGTGGCAAGGGCGGCGTCGGCTTTGGTGGCGCCGCGGGCACCGCAGGCACTGTCGACGGCGGCAATGGTGGTGCCGGTGGTGCCGGTGGTAGCGGTGGCCGCGGTGGTGACGGTGACACGGCCGGCAACGGTGGTAACGCCGGTGTTGGTGGTGCCGGTGGTAACGGCGGCGAAGGCTTCAGTGCCGTGGCCGGCAGCGACGCAGCTGGTGGGGCTGGCGGCAACGCCGGCGCCGGTGGCGCGGGCGGTACCGGTGGTGCCGGGGGCGACTCCAGCGGTAACGGTACCGGTGGAGCTGCCGGTGACGGCGCCAGCGGTGGTAACGCGGGCACGGCCGGCAACGGCGGTGACGGCGCCGGTGGCGGCGGTGCGAACACCGCGGGTGCTGGTGGCAAGGGCGGCAATGGCGCCGATGGCGGCGCCAAGGGTCTGGCCGGCGCCGCGGGCAGCGGGGCCGGTGGCACCGGTGCGGCCGGCAACGACGGCGCCAGCGCCGGTGCGGGCAGTGCTGGTGGTGCCGGTGGTGATGGTGGCGACGGACAAGGCTTCGCCAGTGACGGTATGACGGGCCAGTCCGGTGGTGCTGGTGGTGCCGGTGGCACGGCTGCTGACGGCGCCGGTGGTGCCGGTGGTCGCGGCGGTAATGGCGCTGCCGGTAACGCCGGTGCGGTGGCTGGGGATGGCCAGGCCGGCAACACCGGTGGTGCCGGTGGCAACGGTGGCGTCGGTGGTGTGGGTGGCACGGGTGCCGGCACCGGTAACGGTGGCGCCGGTGGTGCCGGCGGCAACGGTGGTGATGGTGGTGCCGGCTCGGCCGGTAACTCCGGTCCCAACGGTGCCGGTAAGGACGGCGGCAACGGCGGTATCGGCGGCACCTCCGGTGGTGGTGGCCGCGGTGGTGACGCCCTGGGTTCCGGTGATGGTGGCCGCGGTGGCGACTCCGGCAACGGCGGTAACGGCGGTAACGGCGGCCTGGGTTCGAGTGCCACCAACGCCAGCGGTGATGGCGGTAACGGTGGCAGTGGTGGCGCCGGCGGCAACGCGCTGTTCGGTGCCGGTCCTGGTGGCGGTGCTGCCGGTAATGGTGGCAAGGCGTTCGGCACGGGCACTGGTGGTGCCGGTGGTGACGGCGGTAACGCCGGGCACAGCGGTAACGGTGCTGACGGTGGCAACGCCACGGGTGCGGGCAACGCCGGCAATGGTGGCGATGCCGGTGACCCGAACGGCGCTGCTGGTGGTGGCGGTATCGGTGGTCGCGGTGGTGACTCGGTGGCCGGTAACGGTGGTGCCGGTGGCAACGGCGGCAACGGCGCTGACACCGGGTCGGTGGCCGGCAACGGCGGCGACGCACTGGGCACCGGTAACGGCGGCAACGGTGGTTGGGGCGGTGTCGCTGGTTGGGGTGGCCCCGGCGGCCAGGGCGGTAACGCGTTGGGGGCCAACGGTAATGGTGGTGCCGGCGGTGCCGGCGGCAACGGCGGTAACGCGTTGGCCACCGGTGGTACCGGTGGTGATGCCACGTTCGCCGGCAACGGCGGCAATGGTGGTGACGGCGGCTGGGGCGGCGTGGGCCGTGAGGCCGGCGCCGGTGGTAACGCGGCGGGTAGCGGCAACGGTGGTCAAGGCGGTAAGGGCGGCGATGGCGGCGTCAACACCGGTGGCGGCCAGGGTGGTAACGGTGGGGATGGCACGGCCACCCAGAACGCCGGCAATGGTGGTGCCGGTGGTGCTGGGGGCGGCACCCAGTGGAACCCGTTCCCGCCCAACCAATTCGGGCAGGGCGGTAACGGTGGCGCCGGCGGCACGTCGGTCACCGGCACCGGCGGTGTCAGCGGCGACGGTGGCCAAGGCGCCAGCGGCGGCCACGGTGGTGATGGCGGTAACGGTGGTACGGGCTGGACGGCGCCGGCCGGTAGCGGCCTGTCCGGTACTAACGGTGGTAACGCCGGTGCTGGTGGCGCTGGTGGTGACGGCGTTGTGGGTGGCAGCAGTGCGACGGGTATCGCCGGTAGCGGCGGTAACGCCGGTAGTGGTGGTAACGCCGGTACGGCTGGCGCTGGTGGTGACGGCGCCGGTGGCGGCGGTGGAAACATCGCCGGTTCTGGTGGCAAGGGTGGCAATGGCGCCGACGGCGGCGCTGCGGGTGCCGTCGGTGCGGCCGGTGCCGGTACGGGTGGCAACAATGGCACTGCGGGTAGTGCCGGCGCGGGCAGCGCTGGTGGTGCCGGCGGCGACGGCGGCGACGGCGACGGTTTCGCCAGTGACGGGATGACGGGCCAGTCCGGTGGTGCTGGCGGTGCCGGTGGCACGGCTGCTGACGGCGCGGGTGGTGCCGGTGGTCGCGGCGGTAATGGCGCTGCCGGTAACGCTGGTGCGGTGGCTGGGGATGGCCAGGCCGGCAACACTGGTGGTGCTGGTGGTAGTGGTGGCGTCGGTGGTGTGGGTGGCACGGGTGCGGGGACCGGTAACGGTGGCGCCGGTGGTGCTGGCGGCAATGGTGGTGATGGTGGTGCCGGTTCGGCTGGTAACTCCGGTCCCAGTGGTGCGGGTCAGGCTGGTGGTAATGGCGGCGACGGCGGTACCTCTGGTGGTGGTGGTCGCGGTGGTGACGCCCTGGGTTCTGGTGATGGTGGCCGTGGTGGTGACTCCGGTAACGGCGGTAACGGCGGTAATGCCGGTGCGGGTTCGAGTGCCACCAATGCCAGTGGTGATGGTGGCAAGGGTGGCACCGGTGGGTCCGGTGGCGACGCGCTGTTCGGTGCCGGTCCTGGTGGCGGTGCTGCCGGTGATGGTGGCAAGGCGTTCGGCACGGGCACTGGTGGTGCTGGTGGTGACGGTGGCGATGCCGGGCACAGTGGCAACGGTGGCAATGGTGGCGATGCCACCGGTACGGGCAACGGCGGCAACGGTGGCAGTGCCGGTGGCACCGCGCACCTGGGTGGCGGCATTGGTGGCCGTGGTGGTGACTCGGTGGCCGGTAACGGTGGTGCCGGTGGCAACGGTGGCGATGGCGGCGACAGTGGTTCGGTGGCCGGTAACGGTGGTGCCGGTGGACCCGACGGCGGCAACGGTGGCAACGGTGGCTGGGGTGGCCTCGGCGGCTGGGGCGGAACCGCCGGTGTTGGCGGTAACGCCTTGGGCGCCACCGGTAATGGTGGTGCCGGTGGTGCCGGCGGCAACGGCGGTAACGCGGTGGCCACCGGTGGTACCGGTGGTGATGCCACGATCGCGGGCAACGGTGGCAATGGTGGCACCGGCGGTTGGGGCGGCGTGGGCCGTGACGGCGGTGCCGGTGGTAACGCTGCCGGTTCGGGCACCGGTGGCGCTGGTGGTGCCGGTGGTAATGGCGGCGTGAACTCCGACGCCGGTAATGGTGGTGCCGGTGGTGACGGGTCGGGTGGTCAGGCGGCCGGTAATGGCGGCAATGGTGGTGCCGGTGCTGGTGGTTACGGCACGTTCGTGGCGCCGTTCCAGTTCGGTCAGGGCGGTAACGGTGGTGCCGGTGGTACGTCGGGTACGGGCACTGGTGGTGCTGGTGGTAACGGTGGCGTGGGCTCGTCGGGCAGTAATGGTGGTTTGGCGGGTGCGGGTGGCCAGGGCGTCGATGGCGGTAGCGACGGCGGCAATGGCGGTAATGGTGGCGCTGGCGGTAACGGTGCCCATGGTGGTGTCGGCGGCAGTGGTGGTGCTGGTGCCACTTTGGGCGCTAACGGTTCCGGCGGTGCCGGTGGTAACGGCGGTAACGGCGGTAAGCCCGGTGACGGCGGCGACGGCGCCAACGGTGACGCCGCTCATCCCCATGGCGGTGACGGCGGTGACGGCGGCACTGTCGGTGCCGCGGGCAGCGGTGACAGTGGCGGGAACGCGGGCACCGGTGGTGCGTCCGGGACGGGCAGTAAGGGAACTGACGGGGTAGCCGGCAGTACGCCCAGTGGTCTGGCCGGTAACGGCGGTAACGGTGGTGCCGGCTATGACGCGGCATCGGATGTGACTGCGGCGCCGGGTACTTCGGGTGGTAACGGTGGTAACGGCGGCAATGGCAGTTCGATCGGCAACGGCGGCAACGGCGGCCACGGCGGCAGCGGTGTGGCCGGTAAGTCTGGTGACAGTGGTGTCAACCCGGGTGATGCCGGTGGCAGTGGCGGTGAGGGTGGTAGCGGCGGCAGCGGTGGTGCTGGTGGTGCTAGTGGCTCGGTGGCTGGTAATGCCGGTTCTGGTGGCAATGCTGGTAGCGGTGCCAATGGTGGTGCTGGTGGTGCTGGTGTCACCGGTGCTGACGGGCAGTCCGGGGCCGACCTGGGTGTCGGTCAGGACGGCGGTAAGGGYGGTGACGGTGGTGCCGGCGGCGCGGGTGGTGTCGGTGGTGCTGCGGGTGCGCTGCTCAATGGCAGCGGTAACGCGGGCAGTCAGGGCAACGGCGGCAACGGTGGTGACGGTGGGGATGCCGGCACTCCCGGTGACGGTGGTAACGGTGCGGCCGGGTTGGCTGGTGTGGCCGGTTCCGGTGGTGCGTTGGGTGCCGGTGGTGATGGCGGCAAGGGTGGTGATGTCGGTGCGGTCGGCGCTAAGGGCGTCGGTGGCGGCGGTTTGACCCCCGGTGCTGATGGTGTCGACGGTGATTCCCCGAGCGGGGTCCTGGGCAATGGCGGCACTGGTGGTGCCGGTTATGACGCGGCGTCGGATCTGAGTGCGGCGGCGGGCACTTCGGGTGGTGCCGGTGGCAAGGGTGGCGACGGTGGATCGATCGGCAACGGCGGTGACGGCGGTGCTGGTGGCAGCGGGTCGGCCGGTGCTGACGGTGGCGCGGGCACGGGTGGGTCGTCCGGTGTCGACGGTGGTACGGGTGGCGACGGCACTGGCGGCGGCAACGGCGGCCAGGGCGGGGCGGGTGGCAACGGCGGCCTGCTGAGCGGTAACACTGCGGGCAATGGCGGCAAGGGCGGTAACGCCGGTGCCGGCGGCAGCGGTGGGACCGGCGGTGCCGGCTACACAGGTACCAACCCCGGTGAGAACGGCACCCGCGGCGGCGACGGCGGTAACGGGGCGAGCGCCGGGACCGCCGGGGCCGGTGGGGATGCCGGCACCGCGCAGGGCGGGGCTGTGGTCGGCGTCAACGGCGATGGCGGCAACGGCGCCAACGGCGGCAATGGCGGCACTCCGGGCAACGGCGGCAACGGGGCCAACGGCAACGCCTCCACTCCCAAGGGTGGCGACGGCGGCGCCGGCGGCAACCCCGGCGCCAACGGTGCCGGCTCACAAGGCGGCAACGCCGGTACCACAGCCGGCGGCGGCGGTAACGCCGGCAGCAACGGCGCCAACGGCAGCTGGGCCAGCGGGGCCCACGGCAACGGCGGCAACGGCGGTAACGGCTACGACGCAGCCAAGGACCCGGGCGCAGCACCGGGCGCCAACGGCGGCAAGGGCGGCAAGGGCGGCGACGCCGGAGCGATCGGCAACGGCGGCAAGGGCGGCGCCGGCGGTGACGGCGCTCTCGGCAGCACCGGTAACCCGGCGCCGGCCGGCCAGGCACCGGGCGGTACCAGCTACCCGTGGAGCGGCAGCTCGGGCATCAACACGACGCCGAATGTCCAGGGCGCATCCGGTGGCGCCGGCACCACCGCCGCAGTGGCGGGCCAGCAGGGTGGCGACGGCGGCAGCGGCCAGAAGACCGATCTCGGTGGCGGCACAACCAACAACAAGGCGTGGGGCGGCAACGGCGGCAAGGGCGGCGACGGCGGCATCGGCGCGAACGGCGGCGACGGCGGCCACGGCGGCGGCGCCTACAAGGGCGCCGGCGGTCCCTTGGGTGGCAACAGCACCGGCGGCAACGGCGGCGGTGGCGGCATCGGCGGCCACGGGCAGAACGGCGGACAGGGCGGTGCCGGCGGGGAAGGCGGTGCCGGCGGTGCCGGCGGCTCGATCTCCGGCGTCAGCGGCGACGGCGGTGCCGGCGGTAAAGGCGCCAACGGCGGTGCCGGTGCCACCGGTGGTGAGGGCGGCGACGGTGGTGACGGCGGCGCAGCCTCGATCAACACCGCTGGGTTCAACAACCAGTCGATCATCGGCGGCAATGGTGGTGCCGGCGGTGCCGGCGGTATTGGCGGTGCCGGCGGTGCCGGCGGTGCCGGTGGCGCCGGTGGTGCTGCCGGTGCCGTGGGTGGCAGCGGCCAGGCCGGCACCGCGGGTGAGGGCGGCGACGGCGGCAACGGCGGGGCTGCCGGCAAGGGCGGTGCCGGCGGTGACGGGGGCGACGGTGGGAACGCGAGTTACAACACCGCCGCCGGTGCGGTTCGAACCCCGGGCACGGGTGGCGCCGCCGGCAGCGGCGGTACTGCAGGCACGGTCGGTTCCGGTGGTTCCGGCGGCGCCGGCGGCCAGAACGCCGACGGCTCCTACGCCACATCCGGCGACACCGGCGGTGCGGGTGCGGCGGCATCCGTAGGTACCGCCGGCGGCAAGGGCGCTAACGGCACCACAGCCAACAACGCCGTTCCGTGATCGAATTCGCCGGGCACCGGACCGGTTCGGTACCGGATGCTCGGGACGACTGTCCCGGCGGCACCAGCGGCGATGCGCCCACTGGCCGGCGGCTATACAGACGTCGAGCTGACCGGAACCTGCGCACGGTTCGGGACCATCACTAGCGGCGCGAACAACCCGTAAAGGGTAGCGACGGTGCGCTACTGGTCGCCCTCTCCACGCATCACGGCCCGGTCCTTTGACCGGGCCGTGATTGCGTTGCGGTATGCGGACGGCCGCGCTCCCGGCGCGTCTGCTCTGGCAAACAACTCGTAGGCACTTTTACCTAACCTGAGGGAGATATAAGTGGTGTCTGTCAGCTGTGAATATGACAACAACCGTTAACTAATGCCTTCTCCGTTTTTGATAGCTGCTGTTCAGGACGCTGAAAACAAACGTTGTCATGATCGCTCAGGTTCTTCACAAAAGTAGGGGTTGACTAAGAATGTGCCGCTGTTAACCTAGCCCACCATCAGATTTGCCGCCGTCGTCAATATCTGTAGCTAAGGGGCACGTGCCATGTCTCGTTACCGTCAGGGTGTTCAAAAGAGCCGTCGCAGCAACCGGGTGTTCGGTGCCGGAACTGCGGTGAGCGCGTTTCTTGCGTTCGGGTTGGGGCCGCTCGCGGCCGCGCCCGCGGCGCACGCCGATTTTGACGATCTGTTGTTCGACCTACTGGGTGCCGACCTGGGCAACGCCGTTGCCGATCTGGGCGCCAACTGGGGTGACCAGGCTGCCTGGGCGGTGGTGCTGGACTCGGCCAGTTGGTCGCCCTTCTTCGACGCTCTCGGTAGCCAGGCGACCTGGGATGCGGTCCTGGCCGATCTCAACCTGGCCGGTATCGGGGCTTCCGCACTGGATCTGCCGGGCTCCGCGGATGCCTCGTTCAACTGGGCCGACATCAACTGGCTTCGCCCGTTCGGCGACGGCGCGGACGGTACCGCCCTGCACCCCGACGGCTCTGCGGGCGGGTGGATCTACGGCACCGGCGGCGCGGGCTGGGACGCCGACGGAACCGGCACCACCACCGACGGTGGTGCCGGTGGTCAGGGTGGTCTGTTCGGCGGCGACGGTGGTGCCGGTGGTGACGGCTACCTCGATGGCGACGGTGGCGCCGGCGGTGCCGCCGGGCTGTTCGCCTGGTTCAGCCACGGCGGCGCCGGCGGTAACGGCGGTGACGCGGCCACCGCCGGCGGCGTCGGCGGGACCGGTGGCCTCGGTGGCGACGCCGCGCTGTGGGGTCTGTTCAGCACGGCGGGCGTGGGCGGCCAAGGCGGCGACGGCCTGGCCGGTGCGGCAGGTTTGGTCGGCAGCTTCGCCAACGGCGGCGACGGCAATGGCGGCAACGGCGGCAATGGTGGAGCCGGCGGCAATGGTGGCGCCGGTGGCCGAGGTTCGTATCTGTTGTTCGGCGCCGGCGGTAAGGGTGGCGCGGCCGGCAGTGGTGGTGCCGGCGGCGCCGGCGGCCAGGGCGCGGCCGGGGCCGATGGCACTAGTTCGAACATCGATGGCACCGGTGGTGGCAATGGTGGCCTAGGCGGCAATGGTGGTGCGGCCGGCGTGGCCGGTGCCGGTGGCGCGGGCGGCTGGCTCACCCCCAATGCTGCTGCGGGCGCGGCCGGTGCCCAGGGTGTCGGCGGTGTGGGTGGCAATGCCGGTGGCGGTGGTGACGGCCTTGACGGTGCCGACGGCGCCGACGGGACCTCAACCCATGTCGATGGTTTCGCCGGTGAGTCCGGTGGTGCCGGTGGCAATGCCGGACTTGCCGGTGCCGGTGGTCAAGGCGCTGGCGGTCAGGCCGCCAGCGGAGCGGTCGCTTCCGCGGGCAAGGGCGGCAGCGGTGGCGCCGGCGGCACGGGTTATGACGCGGCGACCGACGCCACCGCGGCGGCCGGTACCGCCGGCGGCAATGGCGGTGCTGGCTCGGCAATGCGGGCCTGGGTGGCCTCGAGGCCGATGGCTCCCACGCGGACTCCGGCGTGGCCGGTGCTGGTGGCGCCGGTGGCGACGGTAAAGACGGTGCCGCGGGTGCTGCGGGCACCGCGCTGGACCCCGATGGCACGGCCGGTGGTGCCGGCGGTGCCGGCGGTAACGGCGGGCAAGGCGGTCTGGAGGCCGATGGCAGCACGCGTGCTGTCGATGGTGTCGGTGGTGATGGTGGTGCCGGCGGTAAGGGCGGCGCCGGGTATGACGCGGTGGCAGCGGGTGCCGCGGCCGGCACCTCGGGCGGCAGTGGTGGTGTGGGTGGCGACGGCGGTGTCGGTGGCACCGGTTCCACCGCGGGAGTTCATGGCGCCGGTGGCATCGGCGGCAAGGGTGGATCGGGAACCGATGGTGCTGATGGTGGCGCGGGGTCGGCCGGTACTGCGGGCGACCCCGACGGCGGGGTCGGTGGCAACGGCGGCAATGGCGGCAACGCCGGTGTCGGCGGTGCCGGCGGCAACTCCGGCAACGGCAACCATGCCGCCAGCGGCAGCAATGGTGTGGCCGGTAAGGGCGGCAACGGTGGTGTCGGCGGTGCCGGCTATGACGCCGCTTCCGACAACGGGGCGGCCTCGGGGACCGCGGGCGGCAACGGTGGCGCGGGTGGCAACGCCGGCGTGGGTGGGGTGCAGGCCAACGGTTCTCGGGCGGCATCTGGTGCGGCCGGCGTCGGCGGCGACGGTGGTTCCGGTACCGATGGCCAAAACGGTGTCGCGGGCACCCAGTCCAACCCGGATGGCACGGCGGGGCAGGCCGGTGGCGCCGGCGGCAATGGTGGCCAAGGCGGCCTGAACACCGACAACACGCGCGCCACCGACGGCGACGGCGGCAACGGTGGTGCCGGCGGTAAGGGTGGCGCCGGCTACGAGGGCCTGGACGGGGCCACCGCGGGTGCGGCCGGTGAGAACGGCGGCAATGGTGGTGCCGGTGGTGCCGGCGGTGTCGGCGGAACCGGTACCAATGCGGGACTGCACGGCGTCGGCGGCGTCGGCGGCAACGGTGGCTCCGGTGGTGACGGTGCCACCGGTGGCAACGGTGCGGCGGGCACGGCCACGCATGTGGATGGCACAGCGGGTCAGACCGGCGGTGCCGGTGGCAACGCAGGCAAGGGCGGCGCCGGCGGCGACAGCGGCGGCGGCAACACCGCCGCGAGCGGCAGCAATGGTTTGGCGGGAGTCGGCGGCAAGGGTGGCGTCGGCGGCGCTGGTTTTGCCGGTGTCAACGGGACCACCGGACACGTCGACGGCACCAACGGTGGCGCCGGTGGTGCCGGCGGCGACGGTGGCCAGGGCGGTCTGCAGGTCGACGGGGTGACCCGCGCAGCTCAGGGTGACGGTGGCGCGGGTGGTGCCGGCGGCAAGGGCGGCAGCGGACTTGACGGTGTGGCCGGAGTGGCGGCAGGCGCCAGTGGCACCAACGGCGGTGCCGGCGGCAACGGTGGCGCCGGCGGTGTCGGCGGCCAGGGCACCAACAACGGTGCGGCCGGTCTCGGCGGAGTCGGTGGCAACGGCGGCAACGGTGGCGCGGGTGCCGCGGGCGCGGCCGGTAACGACGGCACGGTCAGCAATGTGGATGGCACCGCCGGTGGTAACGGTGGTGCGGGCGGTAACGCGGGCAAGGCCGGTACCGGCGGCCTCAGCGGTTCGGGTGTGCAGGCCGCGGCCGGTACCAATGGCGCCGCGGGCGTCGGTGGCGCCGGTGGCCAGGGTGGCAAGGGCTTTGCCGGGGCTGATTCGGCCAGTGCGGGTGCTTCGGGTGCCAATGGTGGTGCTGGTGGTGCTGGTGGCAATGGCGGTCTGGGTGGTCTGCAGGTCGATGGCAGCACGCGGGCTACCACGGGTGTGGGTGGCAATGGTGGTGCCGGCGGCTCTGGTGGTGCGGGCTACACCGGTAAGGCCGGTACGGACGCGTCGGTGGCGGGTGCCACCGGTGGTGCGGGTGAGTCGGGCACCAATGGTGGTAACGGTGGTGCTGGTGGCGCCGCGGGCACGGGTTCGGTTGCGGGCCAGCAGGGTGTCGGCGGTAAGGGTGGCGCCGGTGGTTCCGGTGGTGCCGGCGGCAAGGGTGCTGCGGGCTCAACGGGCACGGCGTCGAATGTCGACGGTGGTGCCGGCGGTGCCGGTGGTGTCGGTGGTAACGCGGGCAAGGGCGGTACCGGTGGTGCGGGCTTTGGTGGTCCGGCCGCCAATGGCACTGCGGGCACCGCGGGTGTCGGTGGTGCGGGAGCTGCGGGCGGTGCGGGCTTTGCCGGGGCTGATTCGACCAGTGCGGGTGCTTCGGGTGCCAATGGTGGTGCTGGTGGTGCTGGTGGTGCTGGTGGCAATGGCGGCCTGGGTGGTCTGCAGGTCGATGGCAGCACGCGGGCCGCTCAGGGCGACGGTGGTGCCGGTGGCGTCGGCGGCAAGGGTGGTGCGGGGTACAACGCGGTGACCGCGGGCGCACCGGCGGGTACCTCGGGCACCAATGGTGGCGTGGGCGGTAACGGCGGCGTCGGCGGCAGCGGCACCAATGCCGGGGCCCACGGTGCCGGTGGTGTCGGCGGTAATGGTGGCTCGGGAACCGACGGCGCCAACGGCGTGGCCGGCACCACGGGCACCGCTGAGGATCGGACCGGTACGGCCGGCGGCAATGGTGGCAACGGCGGTAACGCCGGCGCCGGTGGCGCGGGCGGTTCCTCCGGCGGCGGCAACTTCGCCGCCTCGGGCACCAACGGCACGGCGGGTAAGGGCGGCAACGGCGGTGCCGGTGGCGCTGGCTACGACGCCGCATCGGATGTGACTGCCGCGGCGGGCACCTCCGGTGGCAATGGTGGTGTGGGTGGTAACGCCGGGCTCGGCGGTCAGCAGGTCGGCGGCGGGCGCGCCGCGGACGGCACGGCAGGCGTCGGCGGCAATGGTGGCGACGGCAAGACCGGCGCGGCGGGAACCGCCGGCACGGCGGCCGACCCCGACGGCACCGCCGGCGGCACGGGTGGCGCCGGTGGTAACGGCGGCGTAGGTGGTCTGCAGGCCGATGGCAGCACGCATGCCGCGACCGGCACGGGCGGCGACGGCGGTGCCGGCGGTAAGGGTGGTGCCGGCTATGACGCGGCCTCGGACAGCGGTGCCGCGGCGGGCACGTCCGGCGGCACGGGTGGTGCCGGCGGCAACGGTGGTGTCGGTGGCACCGGTTCGGTGGCCGGCGTGGATGGTGCCGGTGGCGTGGGTGGCAACGGAGGTAGCGGTTCAGACGGTGCCAACGGTTCGATTGGCCAGGCGGGCACGGCATCTGAGCCCGACGGTGGTTCCGGTGGCAACGGCGGCAACGGTGGTAACGCCGGTGCCGGTGGCGCCGGTGGTCTGGCCGGCGGGACTGGAGCTCAGGCGGCCGGCGGCTTGAACGGTGGCGCCGGTAAGGGCGGCAACGGTGGCGCCGGTGGCGCGGGCTATGACGCCGCTTCGGATTCCGGGGCCGCTGCGGGCACGTCCGGTGGCAATGGTGGTATCGGTGGTAACGCCGGGCTCGGCGGTCAGCTGGTCGGAGGCGGCCGTGGAGACGACGGCACCGCGGGCGTCGGCGGCAATGGTGGCGACGGCAAGACCGGCGCGGCGGGCACCGCAGGTACTGCGGGTGACCCCGACGGCACGGCCGGCGGCCAGGGTGGTTCCGGTGGTAACGGCGGCGTGGGTGGTCTGCAGGTCGATGGCAGTACGCATGCCGCGACCGGCACGGGCGGCGATGGTGGTGCCGGCGGTAAGGGTGGCGCCGGGTATGACGCGGCCTCGGACAGCGGTGCTGCTGCGGGCACGTCCGGTGGCAAGGGTGGTGCTGGCGGCAACGGTGGTGTCGGCGGCACCGGTTCGGTGGCCGGTCTGGATGGTGCCGGCGGTGTCGGTGGCAACGGCGGTAGCGGTAGCGATGGCGCTGACGGGGCAGTCGGCCAGGTAGGTACGGCGGGCGATCCGACCGGCGGCACCGGTGGCAACGGCGGCGACGGTGGTAACGCCGGTGCCGGGGGCGCCGGTGGTCTCGCCGGTGGCACCGGAGCCCAGGCGGCTGGCGGCTTGAACGGTGGAGCCGGCAAGGGCGGCAACGGTGGTGCCGGTGGTGCCGGCTATGACGCCGCGAGCGATGCGACGGCGGCGGCGGGCACGTCCGGCGGTCAGGGCGGTGTCGGTGGTAACGCCGGGCACGGTGGCCAGCTGGTCGGAGGCGGCCATGGGGACGACGGCGCGGCCGGTGTCGGTGGCAATGGTGGCGACGGCAAGACCGGTGCCACGGGTTCGGACAGTTCCACCGCGGGTGTTGACGGCGGAAACGGTGGTACCGGTGGCGCCGGCGGTAACGGCGGCCTCGGCGGTTTCGAGGTCAACGGCACCGATCGCGCCAACTCCGGCAACGGTGGTGCCGGTGGTGCCGGCGGTGCGGGTGGCGACGGCTACAGCGGACAAAGCAGTACCACCGCTGGAGTGGACGGAGAGAGCGGAACCAGCGGCGGCCTCGGTGGCGACGGTGGTCAGGGCGGCTCCGGCTTCGTCGCCGGCGCCGGCGGTTCGGGCGGCCTCGGCGGTGACGGCGGCAACGCCGGTGACGGCTACACCGCAGAGGTCGGCAGCGGCAACTCGGGTACCGACGGCGGCAATGCCGGAACCGGTGGTGCCGGTGGCAAGGGTGGTGAGGGTGGCGCCAGTGCCACCGGAACCGCGGGCAACGGCGGCAACGCCGGCAGCGGTGGCAACGCCGGTACCGCCGGCAACGGTGGCGACGGCGCCGGTGGTAGCGGCGGTAACACCGCTGGATCCGGTGGCAAGGGCGGCAACGGCGCTGACGGCGGCGCGGCGGGCAGCATCGGCCTTGCCGGTGCGGGTGCAGGCGGCAGCAATGGTGCCGCTGGCACTGCCGGAGCTGACAGCGACGGCGGCAACGGTGGTGCCGGTGCCGATGGTTCGGGATTTGCCGCTGACGGCGTGACGGGCCAGGCCGGCGGCCAAGGTGGCGCGGGTGGAACCGGTGGCGCGCACAACAACGGCGGCACCGGCGGAACCGGCGGTGCGGGTGCTGAAGGTGCGGCTGGGACCAGTGGCGTCGGGGCAGGTGCTTCGGCAACCACCGCGGGTGGCACGGGTGGCGCCGGTGGCGCTGGTGGTGCGGGCGGTGACGGCGGCGCGGTCTCCGGTGTCAGCGGCAATGGCGGCGAGGGTGGCGCCGGCGGTAAGGGCGGTGCTGGCGGCAGCGGTGTCGACGGTGCTGCGGGCATAGACAACTCCGGCAACACCGGTGTGGCCGGCGGTAAGGGCGGCAACGCCGGTAATGCCACCGTCGGCGGCAACGGCGGCGCTGGTGGCGCCGGAGGTGCGGCAGGGGCTGCCGGCGGTGGCGGCTCCGGAAGCCACGGTGCCGGTGGTGAAGGCGGTGCCGGAGGCACCGGCGGTAACGCGGGCAACGGCGGCAACGGCGGTGACGGTGGCGATGGCGATGGCGCCTCCAGCATCGCGGCTGGCAAGGGCGGCGACGGCGGAACCGGCGGCCTGGTCGGCAGGGGTGGTTTCGGTGGTGCCGGTGGTGACAACGGTGACGGCACCAATGCTGCGTCGGGTTCGCAGGGCGCGGTCGGCCTCGGTGGCGACGGCGGCAACGGTGGTGACGGTGGCGATGGTGTCGGCCAACTCCCCGACGGCACCGGCCAGGCAGGTGCGGCCGGTGGTAACGGCGGCGACACCGCGCTGTTCGGCCAGAACATCTACAACAACCCCTTGAAGCCCGCGGGCAACGGCGGCATCGGCGGCAACGGCGGCGCCGGTGCAGCCGGCGCCGACAACGCAGCCGGTGACGGTTTCGCCGGTGGTGCCGGTGGCGCTGGTGGTAACGGCGGTAATGGCGGCTACCAGAACGGCCACGGTGGCAACACCACCGGTGCCGGTGGTGCCGGCGGTAAGGGTGGCACCGGCGGTGAGGGCGGCGCGGCCACTGGCGTGACCGGAAATGGTGGCGACGGTGGTGCCGGTGGTGCCGGCGGCATCGGCGGTTGGGCGGGCAGCGCTGAGAACCCGGGCTCCCTCTCCGACGGCTACGACCACACCGTGGTCGGTGGCAACGCCGGCAATGGCGGCGAAGGCGGCATTGGTGGTGCCGGCGGCGAGTCGAATGCCGGCACCGGCGGTGTCGGTGGTGCCGGTGGCGACGGCGGTGAAGCCGGCCGCGGCGGCTGGGGCTCGCTACAGGGCACTGACGGCGGCAACGGCGGCGTAGGCGGTAACGGCGGTAACGGCGGCGAGGGTGGTGCCGGCGTGATCGGTGGCGCCGGTGGTGCCGCCGGCGACGGTGGCACTGGTGGCACTGGCGGCCACGGCGGGTATGGCTCGACCGGCTTCGACGCCGGCGACGGCGGACTGGGCGGTGCCGCCGGTAACGGTGGCGTCGGTGGCGCCGGCGGGCAAGGTGTTGACGCAGCCAGTGGTGGTGTCGGCGGTGCCGGCGGCAACGGTGGCCTCGGTGGCCGCGGCGGTACGGCCGGCAACCCGGGATCGGTGGCGGGCGCACCCGGTCGCGACGGCGGTATCGGAGACGTAGCAGGCAACGGCGGTAACGCGGGTGCCGGTGGCGCCGGTGCCGGCGACGCTGCAGACGGTGCCAACGGCCACGGCGGCGACGGTGGCCTCGGTGGCCGCGGCGGCCAGGCGGCCGCGGGCGCGGGAACCGACGCCAACGGCAACGGCTACGACGGCGGCAACGGTGGCGCCGGCGGTGCCGGTGGTGCGGGCGGTCAGGGCATCGGCGGTGTCGGCGGCGGGAACGGTGGCCGGGGCGGCCAGGGCGGCCAGGGCCTCAACGGTGCCGGGGGCGCCAGCGCGCCGGCCGGCAGCGGCCTCGACGGCGGAAAGGGCGGTAACGGCGGCGACGGCGGTGCCGCCGGCCAGGGCGGTACCGGTACCGATGGCGGTCAGGACGGCACGGTGGGTGCCGGAGGTTGGGCCGGCAGCGGTGGCGCGGGCGGTAAGGGCGCCGATGGCACCGCGACCGCTGACGCCGGCAACGGTGGCGCCGGCGGTAACGGCGGCGCGGCAGGAGCTGGAAACAACGTCAACCCGGACGCCTCGGACTACAACCCCGGCAAGGCCGGCAACGGTGGTGTCGGTGGTGCCGGCGGCAACCAGGGTGCTGGTACCGCGGCAGGCAACGGCGGCGCCGGCGGAAACGGTGGCAACGCCACCGGCGGCGCGGCCGGCATCGGTGGCACCGGTGGCGCAGGTGGCACCGGATCCACCAGTAACGGCGGCAGTGGTGGCGCCGGTGGTAACGGCGGCGACGCCGGTCCGACCCCCAGCGGCACCGGCCCCGGCGTCAACGGGATTGCCGGTGGAGCGGGCGGTGCGGGTGGTGCCGGCGGTAACGGTATCGGCGGCGGCACCGGTGGTAAGGGCGGCACCGGTGGCGCCGGCAGCGACGGCACCAACGGTGCCGACGCGGTCACCCCGGGTGCGACGGGCGGCAACGGCGGAAACGCCGGAGCCGGTGGCACCGGCGGTGCGGGTGGCAAGGGCGGCACGGGCCTGTCCGGCAGTGCCGGTGGTCAGGGCGGTAACGGTGGCACCGGCGGTACCGGGGGTAAGGGCGGTGACGGCGGCGACGGTGCCGACGGCGGCACCGGTCTGTTGGCCGGCAACGGCGGTAACGGCGGTAACGGCGGCACCGGTCTTGGTGGGGCAGCGGGCGCCGGCGGCACCGGTGGCACCACGGGAACAAGCGGGACTGTCGGCGCCGCAGGCACCGGCGGTGCCGGTGGCAACGGTGGCGACGGTGGCGACGCCTCGGGCCTGATTGGAGGCATTCCGCAGTCCGGCGGTAGCGGTGGCAACGGCGGTAAAGGTGGCACTGGCGCCAGTGGCGGTACCGGCGGCGTCGGTGGCACCGGTGCGGCGGTCGGCGCCGGCGCGTTCGGCGGTGACGGCGGCATAGGCGGCCTGGGCTACCAGGGATCCGGCGACATCGGCTACGGCGGTGGTGGCGGCGGTGGTGGCGGCGGTGCCTACGTGGGTGGCACCGGATCCACCAGCGGCTCTACGGTGACCGGTGGTAAGGGCGGCGACGGCGCGAACGGCACCGTCAGCGGCCCCGGGGCTCCCGGGCTGACCGGTGGTGTCGCCACCCTGGTCATCGACGGCACCGTGGAAAACGTGGAGATCACGGGCGGTAATGCCACGGCGGACTACGCGGGCGGCGCGGCTAACGTCATTGTCGACGCGACCAGCACCATCACCGGCGGCAGCATCACCGGCGGTAACGCCGGTAGCGGTGGCGCGGGCGGCGATGCCACCCTGGCCGCGACCAACGGGGCCGAGATCATCGGCAGCTCCGTCACCGGCGGTAATGGCGGCGACAGCTATGCGGGCGGTGCGGCTGTCATCAACGCTGACGGCGCAGGCGTCACCGTCACCGACGTGACGCTCGTGGGCGGCAACGCCGGTAACGGCGGCGAGGGTGGCAGCGCCACCGTGAACGCCGACAGCGGCGCCTCCGTCGCCGGCACACAGGTCACCGGCGGTAACGGCGGAGACGGTGGCGCCGGCGGGTCGGCAACGGTGTACGCCACCGACGGCAGCACCGTCGAAGACAGTTCGGCGACCGGTGGTAACGCCTCGGCCACCGCGGCCGGTGGCGACGCATCGATCACCGCTGACTCGGGCAGCACCGTCACCAACAGCCACGTCGAAGGCGGCAACGGCGGCGGCAACGGCGGCGGTGGGGGCGAGGACTTTGCCCGCGGCATGTTCTCCCTCTTCTCGATCGAGAGTGTTGACGGCACCGATGGCGTCGGTGGGACGGCCACCATCTCCGCCACCAACGGCGGTGTGGTCACCGACGCCTACGCCTACGGCGGTGCCGGCGGAATCGGCACCGACGGTGGGGTCGGTGGAGCCGGCGGCGCGGCCGTCGTGTCCGCCGACGGGACCGGCAGCACCGCAACCGGTAACGCGTACGGCGGAGCGGGCGGTGCCGGTACGGGTGGTATCGGTGGCGCAGGCGGTCGGGGCGCTGTTGAGGCGACGGGTGAGAACAGCTCGGCCAGCGGTACCGGCACCGGCGGTAACGGCGGCGACGGCATCGACGGTGGCCAGGGTGGCGCCGGGGCCGAGGGTTCGACCAATTCCACCGCATATGGCAGCGCCACGGGCGACAGCTTCGGCGGCAACGGCGGAACGGCGACCGGCGAGAACAGTGTCGGCGGTGACGGCAGTGGCGGCTGGGTTCAGGCCGGCTACGGCGGTCCGGTAGGCGGCATCGCGACCGGTGACGCCACCGGCGGTGACGGCGGGTCTGCGAGCGGTGGCGGTACGGGCGGCAACGGCGGCATGGCCGTCGTGCTGAGCAACGGGGTCGGTGCGGAAGCACACGGCAGCGCGTTCGGCGCCAGGGGCGGCGACGGTGTCGATGGCGGCGTCGGCGGCGACTCCCGGACTGCCGGCACCGGCCAGGTGGCCGCGACCGCCGATGGGTCCTATGCCTCGGGTACGGGCAAGGGCGGCGACGCCGGCGATGGTATCGGCGTCGGCAACACCGGCGGTGGCGGCAGCACCGGCTGGCTGCAGGCCTCCGGCGTGGACAGCAAGGTCACCGGGACCGCGACTGGCGGCGCGGGCGGCGACGGTCACGACGGCCTCGTGGGTGCCGGCGGCGGCCGGGGTTCCCTGCAGGCAATTGGTGAGGGCGCACAGATCCTCAACAGTCACGCCCACGGAGGTGACGGCGGTGCCGGCTACGTCACCTCTGCGGCGTCGGGCGGCACGGCCAACTTCCTCGTCTATGACGATGCGACCGTCAGCAACGTCACGGCCACCGGTGGCAACGGCACCGACGGCTTTGCCGGCGGTTTGGTCAAGGTTGAGGTCCATGGCAGCGGAAGCTCCGTCGCGGACACCACCCTTGCGGGTGGAAAGGCCGGCCTCGGCGGTGCCGGTGGCAGTGCCACGGTGACCGCTACGGCCGGTGGCAGCGTCGAGGACAGCAGTCTGATCGGCGGCGCCGCGGGGACCGGGACCGGCGGCGGTGCCGGTGGCGCGGCCGCCGTGAGTGCCAGCAACGGCGCTTCGGTCACCAATGGCGACGCCGCAGGCGGTACCGGCGGTGCGGGCACCGACGGTGGAGTCGGCGGCGCGGGTGGCGCGGGCAGGATTACTGCAGACGGCCCCACCAGCACCATTACCGACGGTGCGGCTACCGGTGGTAACGGCGGTACGGCCGACGGCGCTGGCAGCGTCGGCGGCGCCGGTTCCGACGCCGACGCCGCGGCTGTTCTTGGCGGCACCGTGACAAACGGGTCCGCGACCGGCGGCGACGGTGGTAACGCCACCGACGGCGGCGTCGGCGGCGCCGGTGGCTACTCCGCCGTCACGGCCGGGGTCGAGGGCGGCACCGGCGGCACCACCTCCGGTACCGGCCAGGGCGGCAACGGCGGCTCCGCCGACGGCGCCGGCAGCATCGGCGGCAAGGGCGGCAGCGGCAACATCCAGTCCGGCTTTGTCCGCACCGGTATCGGCGGCAACGACGGCTCGGCCAGCGGAACCGCGACCGGCGGCAACGGTGGTGACGCCACCGGAGGCGGCAAGGGCGGTACCGGCGCCACCGGCAGCGTGGTCGCCGGCGGAACCGGTGCGGTGGCCAGCGGCACCGCGAGCGGCGGTAACGGCGGTGCCGGCCTCGAAGGCGGCACCGGCGGTAATGGCAGCGCCGGCCAGGTGGGTGCCTTTGCAGCCGGGGCACTGGCCAGTGGTGACGCATCCAGCGGCAACGGTGGGGACGGCACGGGCGCCGGAAGCGTGGGCGGCAACGGCACCATCGGCAACATCCAGGCGTTCGGGCTGAACAGCCAGGCGTCGGGCACCGCGACCGGTGGCGACGGCGGCGCGGCCAGCGACGGTGGCCGCGGTGGCACCGGCGGTCAGGGCCGGATCGTGGCCAACGCCGACGGCAGCATCGCTACCGGAAGCACGGCCACGGCCGGCGACGGCGGCTCCGGACTCGGCGGCGTCAACGCCTCGGGCGCCCTGGGCGGCCAGGCCTACGTCTTCGCGGGCACCCTGGGTGACGCCGGCAGCGGCGGCAACATCACCGGCAGCACCGCGATCGGCGGAGACGCCAGCAGCTCTGTCAACGGCGGCATCGGCCAGGTCGAAGCCATCAACGGGACCATCACCAACAGCTCTGCGACCGGCAGTGACGGCGGTGCAGGTGGCCTGGGCGGCTATGCCACGGTCAGCGCCACCGATGGGGGTTCCATCTCCGGCAGCCACGCGGTCGCCGGCCAGAACGGGCTGACCGCCGTCGGCGGCAATGCGACGGTGTCGGCCGACGGCACTGGTAGCACCGTCTCCGGCAGCACCGCCACCGGTGGTAACGCCGGGGTCGGCACCACCGGAGGTATCGGCGGTGCTGGTGGCGCGGCAAACGTGCAGACCACCAACGGTGCAGGTATCTCCAACACCACCATTTCCGGCGGTGCGGGCGGTGCCGCCACCAACGGTGGTACCGGCGGCGTGGGCGGTTTCGGTGAGGCCAAGGCAAATGGCGYCGGCAGCACGATCACCGGTACCGGCACCGCCGGTGCCGGCGGTGCCGGGAACAACGGAACGGGCGGTGCCGGCGGCGGTGGCTTCCTGGTCGTCGACGATGCCGGCGGCACGATCGGTGGCGGCAATACAGCGATCGCAATCGGCGGCTCTGGAGGTGCCGGTACCGATGGCGGCGTCGGCGGCAACGGCTGGTTCGGCGAACTCGAGGCCAACGGCGCAGGAGGCCTCTCCTACGGCACCGCCACCGGAGGCAGCGGCGGTAACGCCACCGGTGTCGGCAGTGTCGGCGGTGTCGGCGCCACCGGCATCATTCAAAGCGCTCGTCCCGAGGGCGGCGGAGTCGGTGGCACCGCACACGGCACCGCCACCGGCGGCAACGGTGGCGACGCCACCGGCGGCGGCAAGGGCGGCGCCGGGGACCGCGGCAGCATCCTGGCCGGTGGAACTGGGGCCGAGTCCTCCGGTATCGCCCAAGGCGGCAACGGCGGCGACGCGAGTGCTGCCGGCGCCACCGGCGGTAAGGGCGGCTCGGCCAACTTGAGCGCCTTCAACGCGACAGCCGATGGCACGTTGACCGCCGGCGACGGCGGTGCCGGCCTGGGCGGTGACGGCGGGCTCGGCGGCCGCGCGTGGCTGCAGGCGACCTATCCGGGCACCTCGATCACGGCGAGCACCGCAACCGGCGGTACCGGCGGTGACGGTGGCCTCAACGGTGCGGGCGGCGCCAAGGGCGGTGCCGGTGGGGCAGGCGGTTGGGGCAACGTCCAACTGCAAGGCCCTTCCCCCACATCGGTCACCGGCAGCGCCGGCGTCGGCGGCAACGGCGGTAACGGTGGCGACGGTGGCCCGGGCGTCGGCGACGGTGCCGGCGGCAAGGGTGGCAGTGGCGGAATCGGCGGCTTCAACGGCCAGTCCGGCACCGGTGGTGACGGTGGTGATGGTGGTGTCGGCCAGCCCGGCGGTGTCACCGGTACTGCCGGCACCAATGGGGCTAACAACTGATAGCTACCCGCACCTAGGCGAGGATGCCCCGCACACGCAAGGTGTGCGGGGCATCCTCGTCTTCTGGCTCAGGCCAGATCCCTAGCCGCAATGCGCCGGCATTCGCCGCGACTACGGCCGCTCAGCGTGTCCGGAAGATCAGCGTGCGCTGCACCACGAAGTTGATCACCGTCGCGGTGCCCTGGGCGATCACGAACGCCACCGGCAGCGCCCACCGCTGGTAATCCAGCAACGCCAGGCAGGCATGGTTGATCCCCACCTGCACCCCGAACGTCAGCGCGTAGAGCGCCATCACCGCGACGAATCGGCCGGCGTGGGCCGAGGACTGGAAGGTCCACCTGCGGTTGATCAGGTAGGCGGTGGTGGTGCCCGCGACGAAGCTGCACGCCTTGGCCGCGTCGACGGGCATTCCGGCGCCCAGATAGAGCACCAAGTACAGCCCGAAGTCCACCACCGCAGACAGGGCGCCAGTGATCAGGAAACGCCACACCTGGGTCGACAGGCGCAACGGAGTGTTGGGCGTTTGGTCCACCCGGGCAGCTTAAGCACGCCCGTGTCCGCCGCCGCGAACCAGTTACGGGAAGCCTGCGCGGTACTAATAAAAATCACAGTGAAGTCGGCCGGGCGAGATTGCGCCAGGCTGGCGGGTGGCAGGCCGGTGGCGCAGCAAACTTCCTGGTCCGGGCGCGGACCACCAGTTCAAACGCCGGCCATCCACTCGGCCGCGAGCCTTCTCAGGAAATTAACGAAATTGCTTGGAAACCGCTCACAGGTTCTGTTACCTTAACGACGGCTAAGTTAATTACGCCGCCGTCAACCGTGAACAGTCAAACGATCTGAGGGGAATCTATGTCTGACCGCTTCGCCGGCAAGGGCAACAAGCGCAAGATCAACCGTTTCGTCGGGGCCACCAGTGCGGTGGGTGCTTTCCTTGCCGTGAGCATGACGCCGCTGACGGCGGCGCCGGCGAGTGCTGACCTCGAGGACCTCGACTTCGGCGACCTGTTCAGCTGGATGGTGCCAGCGTCTTCGGACTCGTCGTCGTTTGACTGGAGCAGCTTCGCCACGCTGTTTGACGCCGATCTGCCGGGCTCGGCCGCGGTCAGCCCGATCGACAGCCTCAACGCCTTGGTGGCCAACACCCTCAACGCGGTCATCTACCAGCCGATCTACACCATCAACCAGTTCCTGATCAACGACCTGGGTCTGCAGATCAACGGTGTCTTCGACAACGGCGACAACGCCTTCGTCAGCATCAACGGTGACGGTGACCTGGTCTACAACGCGGCGACCAACGGTGGCTTCCTGTTCGGTGACGGTGGCACGGGTGCGTTCGTCAACGCCGACGGTGAGGTGCTCGGTGCCGGTGGCACGGTGTTGCTCGACGGCGACGACAACGTGGTGACGCTGGCCGGTATCGAAAACGGCCTCTACTCGTTCGCATCGACTGACTTCACCCTCAACGGCGCCAACGCCGGCCTGATCGGCAACGGCGGCGACGGCGGCAGCTTCTTCGGCCTCGGTGGTGACGGTGGCGCCGGTGGCTTCTTGATGGGCAACGGTGGCGCCGGCGGTCAGGGCGGCATCGGTGACATCGGCCTGATCGGCTTCGCCGGTGGCGACGGTGGCGACGGTGGCTTCTTCCTCGGTAACGGCGGCGTCGGCGGAATCGGTGGTACGGGTGGCACCGGCGCGGCTGGCACGGATGGCACCGCGAATGCGGCCGCGACCGCGGGCCTCGCGGCCGGCAACGGCGGTGCGGGTGGCAACGGTGGTGTGGCCGGCCTGTTCGGCAACTCCGGTGCCGGTGGCGCCGGCGGCGTCGGTGGTACCGGTGGTGCCGGTGGTGCCGGTGTCTCGGGTGCCGACAGCCTCGACGGCAACGGTGGCAACGGCGCTGTCGGTGGCGCGGCAGGTGCGGGCGGCGCCGGCGGCAACGGCGGCGCCGGGGGCTTCTTCGGCGTGCACACCACGGGTGCCGCGGGCAACGGCGGCGCTGGCGGCGTCGGTGGCGCCGGTGGCGCCGGTGGCGCCGGTGTGACGGGCCTGGCCGGTACCTACGCCGACGACGGCGACGGTAACGGCGGTACCGGCGGCAACGGTGGCAACGGTGCAATCGGTGGTGCGGGCGGCGCCGGTGGCGCGGCCGGTGTCGGTTCTGTGCCCGGTGTGGTGGGTGTTGACGGCAACGGCGGCGTCGGTGGTGCCGGCGGCAACGGTGGAGACGGCGGCGTCGGCGCCGTCGGCCTGGCCGATGCAGACGGTGGCAACGGCGGCCTCGGCGGTAACGGTGGTGCCGGTGCGGCCGGTGGCGCCGCTGGTGGCGCAACCGGTAACGCCGGTGCCGCGGGCGTCGACGGCAATGGTGGCGATGGCGGCGCCGGTGGAAACGGCTTTGCCGGCCCGGCCGGCGAAGACGGCGAGACCGATGGCGCTGATGGCACCGACGGTGTCGCCGGTGGCAATGCGGGCAACGGTGGCGGTGGCGGTCAGGGCGGCGGCCAGGCCGGCAACGGCGGTAACGGCGGCGTCGGTGGCGTCGGCGGTGCCGGTGGTGCCGGTGGTGCCGGCGCAGCCGGGTCGGAGGGCTCCGGTGGCAACGGTGGCAATGGTGCAGCCGGTGGCCAGGGCGGTGTCGGCGGCGCAGCCGGTGCCGGTGCCGTAGACGGTAACGACGGCAACGTCGGTGCTGACGGCAACGGCGGCGTTGGCGGTGCCGGCGGAAACGGCGGCGCCGGGACGGACGGCACCGACGGTGAGACAGACGGTGCCGCAGGCGGAACTGGCGTTGCTGGCGGCAACGGCGGTACCGGTGGCGCCGGTGGTGAGAGCGGCGGTGCGACCGGTCTCGGCGGCGACGGCGGTGCCGGTGGTCTCGGCGGCAATGGCGGCAACGGCGGCAACGGTGCGGACGGCGCTGAGGGCGACATTGGTGAGCCCGGTGGCGACGGCGGCAACGGTGGCAACGGTGCCGGAGGCGGCGTCGGCGGTGCCGGCGGCACTGCCGGGACCGGCGGGACCGACGGTGTCGACGGCAACGGTGGTAACGGTGGCACCGGTGGCGACGGTGGCGACGGAGCCGACGGACTTGGAGCACCGGGTGGTGTCGGCGGCACGGGCGGCACGGGTGCCGGTGGCGGCGCCGCCGGTGGCGGAACCGGTACGCCGGGTACGAACGGTGGCAACGGCCAGAACGGCGCCAACGGTCAGCAGATCGGTCTGCCGTAGTAGTTCGGAAACTGCAAAAGAAACGCCCCGCACATTTGTGCGGGGCGTTTCTTTTGTGACGGCAGCACTGTGCGGGCGAGCCGTGACCGTGCAATGCGAAATCTAGGAGCGCCCAGAATGTCTCGACACCGCAATGCCCGGTTAGTCGTTTGACTGAAAAGCCCTGCGTAGGATCGCACTGGCCGCCCGCAACAAATTCGCATCAGGCCGGCATCCGCGCTCGAATATCGGCTTGCACTGCAATACAATTTGTCGCTATGTGGACAGTGTCGAGCGGCCATCCCCGCGTCTTTCTCAGTGTTGCGACGGCAGGTATGGTCGCGCTGGCGGCCAGCGGGGCCGCGGTCACGCCCGACGCGATTCCTGCCGTTGCTGCCCCGTCCGCGACGGTCCTCGCCCCGGTCGACCTCACGGCGTTGTCCGCCGATTCCAGCTTGATGGACATCATCGGGTCCCTGACCGGGCTGAATTTCATCATCCCGTTTCTGAACAGTCCCGATTCTCCGCTGTTCCCGTTCGTCACCGCGTTCGAGACCCTGGGCCAGGCTCTCTTCGTCATTCCGGTGACTGTCGCAATCGGCGCCCCGCTACTGCTGGTCACCGAAGGAGTCGAGGGCGTCCAGGGCCTATTCGCCGAATTGGGCGGGATATTCGGGGTGGTGCAGGAGGCCTTCGGCAACATCATGGACTGGTACGAGACCCGGAATTGGTTCACTGGCGAATTGCTTGACCCGGGTTCCAGTGCGGCGGTCGACCTCGCGGGCTGGGCCGACATGTTCCTTGGCGCCGGTGCGATGGACCTCGTTCCGCCCGCCGAGCTCGATGCGGTGATTCCCGTCGAGAGTGTCGATGCCGGGGCCGTTGTGGACGGGTTCGATTCCGTGCTGGCCGATTTCGGCCTCGCCGACCTGATCGGCTGAGGCCGCACCCGGACGCCTATACCCAGTACGCGACCCGCGCCCGGTACTGACGCAGCACCAAGGCGGCCACCACCCAGCCGATCACGGTCAGCACCAGCACCACCGCCCAGTGCCGCAGCTCCTGGTGTGCTCCCAGTAGTGGCGCCCGCACGATGTCCAGATAGTGCATCAGCGGGTTGAATTCGACCACCGTCGTCCAGCGCGATGCGCCCTGTGCGCGCAGCGTGTCGTAGTTCCAGATGATCGGCGTCATCAGGAACAGCAGCTGCACCACCGAGAACAGCAGCGGGGCGATATCGCGGTAGCGGGTGGACAGAATGCCGAAGCACAGCGACACCCAGACGCAGTTCAGAGCGATCAGGGCCAATGCCGGAATCACCGAAAGATCCGCCCAAGACCAGTGTTTGGGGAAGATCAGCGCTATCGGCAGATAGATCACGATGTTGTGCGCAAACAAGATCATCTGGCGCCACACCAGCCGGTAGACGTGCACACTCAGCGGCGTCGGCAGCTGCTTGATCAATCCCTCGTTGGCGACGAACACGTCCGCGCCCTCCAGGATCGCCGCGTTGAGCAGGTTCCACACGATCAGCCCCAGCGTCACATAGGGCAGGTGCACCGCGAGGTCGAGGTGGAACAGCTTCGAGTACAGCCCACCCATCGCCACCGCCGTGGTGGCGGTGCCGATGGTGATCCAGAACGGCCCCAGCACGCTGCGCCGGTAGCGCTGCTTGATGTCTTGCCAGCCCAGGTGCAGCCACAGCTCGTGGCGCCGGAAACCGTCCACCAGATCCGCCGCCGCCCGCGCAAAGGTCTTGGACTGCGTGGCAACGTCGTCGAAACTCATTGCTGCCCCTCTGGTTTGGCGAACTGTTCCCGACGGCCCTGGCGGCGTAGCCGGGCCCACGCGATCAAGCCGGCTGGATCGCGGCGCGACACCAGGAAGAACCACCCGAATCGCAGCCATTCCTGGACCAGTAGTCGGCGCATACCGGGCTGGGCCATCAGGTAGCCGCGGTTGCGATAGGTGTAGAAGCGTTTGACGGCGCTGTCCGGGTATTGAGCGTGCATCCGGCCGCCCAGGATCGGCTTGAACTCCTCGGAACCGCACGGGTGCAGGTATGCGGCGTTCAGGCACGTCCCGAACGCCAGACCGGACCGGGCCAGTCGGCGGTGCACCTCCACCTCGTCGCCGCGCATGAACAACCGCAGGTCGGGAACACCGACCGCCTCCAGTGCGTCAGCGGTGAACAAGGCCCCATTGAACAGGGATGCGATCCCCGGCAGAAGATCCTCCCCGGTTGCGCCAGTGCGTAATTCGCTGACCTCGCGACGCCACACCAGGCCGCGCCGTAGCGGAAATGCCAGTCGTGACGGGTCATCGATGTTGCACACCATCGGCGATACCTCGGCCAGCTGGTGTTTGGTGGCGCAGTCCAGCAGCGCCGACAGCACCCGGGCGTCCGCCGGGCGTCCGTCGTCGTCGGCGAGCCAGACCCAGTCCGCGCCCGCGGCCAGGGCATGCAGGATGCCCAGCGCGAAACCGCCTCCGCCGCCCAGGTTTCGCCGTGATCCCAGATATGTCGACGGTATCGGTTGCGCGGCGACCAATTCGGCTACCGCGGAATCGTTGTCGTTATCCACCACGATCACGTGGTCAGGAGTTCGGATCTGGCTTGTCAGCGCCGCGAGCGACTCGGCCAGCAGCTGCGGCCGTCGGTGGGTCACGACGACGGCGTAGACGGTTTCGGTCACGCCTGTTCCCCGGCCTGGGTCTCGGCCAGCACCTCACGCACGTGCCGGGCGGCGTCGGGACCCTCGTAGGCGCCGACCACCTCCTCGATGCCGCCGGTCATCCGGATGGTGCCGTGGTCGATCCACATCGCCGTCTTGCACAGCCGGGCGAGGAATTCGTTGGAGTGGCTGGCGAAGACCAGGATCCCGGACCGCTCCACCAGCTTCTGCAGGCGGCTCTGCGCCTTCTTCAAGAACTCGGCGTCCACGGCGCCGATACCCTCATCGAGCAGCAGGATCTCCGGGTCGATGCTGGTGACAACACCCATGGCCAACCGCACCCGCATACCGGTGGAGTAGGTGCGCAGCGGCATGGCCAGGTAGTCGCCCAGTTCGGTGAACTCGGCGATCTCGTCGACCTTGGCGGCCATCTGCTTGCGGGTCTGTCCAAGGAACAGTCCGCGGATGATGATGTTCTCAAAACCCGAGATCTCCGGGTCCATGCCCACACCCAGGTCGAACACCGGCGCCACTCGGCCGACCACCGACGCCGAACCCCGAGTCGGCTCGTAGATTCCCGAAAGTAGCCGCAGCAGTGTCGATTTGCCGGCGCCGTTGTGCCCGACCAGGCCCACGCGGTCGCCCAGCGACAGCGACATGGTGATGTCGCGCAGCGCCTCGATCACCACCACGTTGGAGTTGTTGCGGCCGATCGCGCCGCCGGCCTTGCCGAGGAAGGCCTTCTTCAGCGAGCGTGACTTGGCGTCGAAGATCGGGAACTCGACCCAGGCGTCGCGGGTCTCGATACGGGGCTCGTTGGCAGACAAGGCAATTCCGCCTGCAGGCCTAGAGGTACTGGCCGGAGCCGGTGTGGCCCTGGCCGTGCCCGCCACCGACACCGCCGGGCGGCAGTGCGCCGTGGCGCATCTGCTCCAGCTGCGCCCGGGCAGCCATCTGCTGGGCGAACAGTGCGGTCTGAATGCCGTGGAACAGTCCTTCCAGCCAGCCGACCAACTGTGCTTGGGCGATGCGCAGTTCGGCGTCCGACGGTGTGGCGTCCTCGCGCAGCGGCAGGGTCAGCCGCTCCAGTTCCTCACGCAGCTCCGGGGCCAGGCCGTCTTCGAGTTCGCGAATGCTGGCGGAGTGGATCTCACGCAGCCGGGCGCGGCTGGCTTCATCGAGCGGTGCTGCCCGCACCTCCTCAAGCAGCTGCTTGATCATGGTGCCGATCCGCATCACCTTCGCGGGTTGCTCGATCAGGTCGGTCACCGATCGCTCGTCATCGGAGTCGGCCTCGACCTCGGCGGCACCGTTGAGACCGGCCAGCACTCGCGGGTCTGCGCCGCTGATGATCTCGACGCCGTCGATGTTGTCCCGGCCGTCTGCGCTCCCGTCGGTGCTCAACGCGCTGCGTCTCCTTGCCATTCGTAGATGCGGGCCTCGCCGTTGTCGTAGACCTTGGCCCACGACCGCGATTTCTCCAGTGAGACTAGCCCGTCGGGCAGCGTGAACCCGCGCACCGTCGGGGTGCTGATCAGCACGTAGCGGATGTTGAGGTCGTGCACGGCCGCCGCTACCCGCGGATCGGTGTCGGCATCGTCGGCAAAGGCCCAGAAGATGAACCGCTCCGGGCCAGGGCCCTGCTGTTGGGGATAGTCGTAGTGCGTCCAGAGCGGATGCAGGTCGGCTACCGCGTACATCCAGGCGCTGCCGTCCACGTTCGCGTTGCCGATCACCGTGTCGTGGGCCCCGGGAAGTCCGGCCAGGTAGGCGTACGCCTGCAGGTCGCGCTGGTCGACCATCACCGAGTCGTACTTGTCGCCGAGCAGGAACGCATGCCGAGGCAGATAGTGCCAGGCCAGCCCGACAGTCGCCGTCACCAGCAGGATCCCGGTCAAAACCGGGCGTGCCCGCGCAGCCAGCGGCGTGGCCACCAGCCCGGCCAGGGCCGCCAGCCCCACCCCGGCGATCGGCACCAGCAGCACGGTCATCGCCGCCATGATCCGGCGCGGATCGTTGTAGAACAGCTCGGTGAGGGTGCTCACCGCATTGCCCAGCGGGCCGCCGGTGGGAGCCGAGGACTGCACCACCGCCACCGCCAGTACGGCCCACAGCAGCAGCGGCCACCACACCTTGCGCCTGATCAGCACGACCGCGCCAGTGGCGGCCAGCGCGACCAGCGCGTACTGGACCGGAAAGTCATTGAGATGGCGGGTGTGCATCAGCAGCGCATCATGCAGACCCTCCTTGCGTCCCTCGTGGGTCACAAACGCGTGGCCGGCGATGATCTCGGCCTGCTTGCGCACGCTCAGCAGTTGCGGCATCAGCAGCAGGGCCGTCGGGAGGAGGACCCCGGCGAGGGCGAGGGTGTCCCGCCGTTTCCCGCGCAGCGGCTTCCACAACGCCCCGTCGACGGGGCTCAGCCACCAGGCCGCCACCAGCAGCGCCGTCACCACACCGCCGGTCGGGTGCACCGAGAACACCCCGATGAGCGCCAGTACCGCCGCCGGAATCCGATCGCGCAGAGTGCGGACCGCGGTGATCAGCGCGAACGCCGGCGCCACCAGCCCGTAGGCCACCAGGTTGGGCATGGCCGCGGTGCCGAATTCAACGTAGGGCAGGGCGGTGAACGATGCCGAGAGTGCGGCGGCCGCACCCGCGGCCACCGCGGTGGTGGCGGTGCTGGTCACCCGCTGCAGCAGATTCCAGGTGATCAGCGCGGCGCTGAGCGGGAACAGCCATACCGAGGCGGCCAGTCCGGAAAGGGTGTACGCGGTGGTGGGTGCGGCGCCGGTCAGCTGGCACAGCACCGCGGTGAGCGCGTGAAAGGCTGACGGGTAATAGAGCGCCGCGTGGGTTTCGACATTGCGCAGCTCACCCATGTGGGTGGGGGAGGCCTGGCCGGTGTCGAGGATGAAGCGCACGGTGTTGGCATGCCACACCGCGTCCCAGGTGCTGGGAATACTCTGCCAGTTCGGTATCCCACGCACTGCCGCCCAGCCGATCAGCAATACCCCCAGCAGGGCACCGGCAGCCACCGCCAGGAGGGGCCATCCGGCGGGCGCAGGCGCTGCGACATGGACGCGCGTGCGGCGCTCCAGCAAAGTCCGTATACCCATGGCCAGGCCGCCGGTCAGCGCCCCGATCACCACCAGTGCGGCCAGTGCAGTGATTGCGTTCCAAGGGATTCCGAGTGCGCCGAAGGGGACGATCGCCAGGCCTACTACCCCGTAGGTCAGCGCCGGTCCCACCGCCACGGCTAAGGGTCGAGGCAGCCCGGCGCCGACGGCCACCAGCGCACCCGGCAGCACCAGCAGCAAAAGCGCTGCGACCATTCCGAAGCCAAGAACCACTGCACTAGTATGTCTGCCAAGGTGGCATAGCTCGGTAATGCGGCGAGCTATCTCGTTATCCGATACGTTCACCGATCGCCGATCTTGAGAAGCTCCGAAGGTGACTGGCATGGCCTATGACGTCGCTCGAGTGCGTGGGTTGCACCCGACGCTCGGTGACGGGTGGGTGCACTTGGATTCCCCGTCGGGCATGTTGATTCCCGATTCGGTGGCAACGACGGTGTCGACGGCGTTCCGGGGATCGCTGGCCAAGGCCGACGGCCCGCACCCGGCTGCCCGGCGCAGTGCCGCGGTGCTGGTGGCGGCGCGCCAGGCGGTGGCCGATCTGGTGGGCGCCGATCCGTCCGCGGTCGTGCTCGGTCCTGATCGCGCGGTGCTGTTGAGTGCCCTGGCCGATGCCGCGTCGTCGCGGGTGAGCCTGGGTTACGAGACGGTGGTCACCCGCCTGGACGACGAGGCCAACATCGCGCCCTGGGTGCGGGCCGCCAATCGCTACGGCGCCAAGCTCAAATGGGCCGAGGTCGACATCGAGACCGGCGAGCTGCCCAGCTGGCAGTGGGAGAACCTGATCACGCCGTCCACCCGCCTGGTGGCGCTCACGTCGGCATCGGGTGTGCTGGGCACCGTCACCGACCTGCGGTCGGTCACCAAGCTGATCCACGATGTGGGTGGTGTGGCGGTGGTCGATCACTCCGCTGCGGCGCCGTATCAGCTGCTCGACATCAACGAGGTCGAGGCGGACGTGGTGGCCGTCAACGCGGCCTCGTGGGGTGGGCCTCCGGTGGGTGCGCTGGTCTTTCGTGACCCTGCGCTGATCGACACCTTCAGTTCGGTATCGCTGAGTCCACACGCGGCGGGCCCGGCCCGCTTGGAGGTGGGTCTGCACCAGTTCGGTCTGCTGGCCGGGTTGGTGGCCAGCGTCGAGTACCTGGCTTCCCTGGACGAATCGGCCCGGGGTACACGGCCCGAGCGCCTCGCGATCTCCATGCGTTCGGCCGCGACGTATTTGAACCGGCTGTTCGAGTACCTGCTGAGTTCGCTGCGCTCACTGCCCCTGGTGATGCTGATCGGTCAGCCCGAAGCGCGTATCCCGGTGGTCAGCTTCGCGGTACAGAAGGTGCCGGCGGAGCGGGTGGTCCAGCGGCTGGCCGACAACGGCGTCCTGGCAATCGCCAACGCCAGCTCTCGAGTGCTGGACGCGATCGGGGTCAATGACATTGGGGGAGCGGTCACCCTCGGGCTGAGCCACTACTCAACGATGGCCGAGGTGGACCAGCTGGTTCGGGCGCTGGCGTCGCTGGGTTAGGAACCCCTGTGTTCTAGAGCCCGCTCGGCTGATGGCGGGATCCGCGGCGCCCGGCTCCGCCGCGCTTGCGATCCCGCTCGGCTGATGGCGGGATCCGCGGCGCCCGGCTCCGCCGCGCTTGCGATCCCGCTCGGCTGATGGCGGGATCCGCGGCGCCCGGCTCCGCCGCGCTTGCGATCCCGCTACGCTGTGGGCCGTGACCGACGTCTCACCGAAGGCAGATCAGACGATGGCAGAACTGACGAGTTCCTTGGCCCCCTTGGCCCTGGACACCTTGGTTGACCTGATGCAGCAGCAGGCTGCGCGTTTTGCGGACACGCCCGCTTTCATCTTCTGCCCCGAAGGAGACGTGGAAGAGGCCCGGGTCACCTACCGCGACCTGGACCGGCGTGCCCGCGCTATCGCGGCGCGCTTGCAGCAGTACGGCGCCGCCGGCGAGCGGGTGCTGGTGCTGTGCCGCCCCGGCGTGGACAGCATCGCCGGGCTCTTCGGCTGTTTCTATGCCGGCGCCGTTGCGGTTCCTGTCGACGAGCACTGGCCGATCCGGCGCATCGAGACCGTGGTTCCCGAAGCGGATGCGCGCTTCGCGCTGGCGACCGCCAAGACGCAGGCCAAGATGAAGTCTGCGGTGGATGGCCTCAGCGCCGGTCCGAAGTTGACGTGGCTGGCCATGGACGATGACTCCGACGACGGAGCGGCCTGGGAGCCGCAGAGCGTCAGTGCCGACAGTCTTGCGATGATCCAGTACACCTCGGGCTCCACCGGGGTGCCGAAGGGTTGCGTGCTGACTCACCGCAACTACCTGGCCAACCTGGAGATCATGCGGTGGGCCCTGAATCCGGCCGACGACGCACCAGTAATGAACAGCCCCATCAGTGGGGTGTCCTGGCTGCCGCAGTATCACGACATGGGATTCGTCGGGGGCATCGTCGGCACCATCTACGGCGGCCGCAGCACCGTGTTGATGTCGCCGAGTGCGTTCCTGATGCGCCCGATCCGGTGGATGCAGGCGATATCGCGCTACCAGGCGACTATCACCGCCGCACCGAACTTCGCCTACGAGGCCTGCGTCAAGCGCAGCACCGCCGCGGAGCGTGCTGCCTTGGATCTGTCGAGTCTCTCGATCGCCGTGGTCGGGGCCGGACCCATCAGCTCGGAGACGCTGCAGTCCTTCACCGACGCATTCGCACCCGCCGGCTTCCGGCAGGAGGCTTTCATACCGGCTTACGGGCTTGCCGAGGCGACCCTGGGCGTGACGGGCATGTCCGAGTCGGCGTTGCCGGTGGTCCGGTACTTCGACCGGCCCGCGCTCACCGAGGATCGAGTCGTCGAGGTGACCGCCGACGCGGCCAGCCCGGAGACCGCGCTTCCGCTGGTGGGTTGCGGCAAAAGGCCGGACGGCGTGGACGTGCGCATCGTCGATGCCGAGACGCGGGAACTTCGCTCCCCTGAGGAAGTGGGGGAGATCTGGGTGTCCGGGCCGAGTGTCGGCGTGGGCTACTGGCGGCGTCCCGAAGAGACCGAACACGCCTTTAATGCGCACCTGGCTGACACCGGCGAGGGGCCTTACCTGCGCAGCGGCGACCTCGGGTTCTTCCAAGACGGCGAGCTGTTCGTCACGGGCCGGTGCAAGGACTTGATGACGATCAATGGATTCAGCCACTACCCGAATGACATCGAGCTGACCGTGCAGGCTTGTCACCCGGCGCTTATGCCCAGTCGTGGTGCGGTGTTCCAGCTGCCGACCGAGCGTTACGCCCCGGAATACGTGGTGGTGGTCCAGGAGGTGCACCACCACACGGCCGCTGGCGTCGATCTCAATGACCTGATCCACTCGATTCGGGCGGCGGTCCGCACCCACCACGGGATCGATGTGCAAGCCGTCGCGCTGCTCAAGCCGATGCGGATCCCGACCACCACCAGCGGCAAGATCCAGCGCAGCGCGTGTCGCGAGCAATACGTCGCCGGTGAACTGGCAGCGATGGCCCAGTGGGCCGAGCCGCTGCCGGAAAAGCGCCCGTCGGAGGTCAAAGGTGCCTTGCTCGGCGGCCTGGCCCAGCTTGCCGCCACGGGCCTGGCAAACCGGCTGCGCGGAACACAGGGCCAGCAGAGCCAGAGCTGAGCTTCCTGAGACCTCCTAACAGGAACGTCTCCACTCTCCGTCCGATCTGACCCCGCGTCACACTCGCAGGGCTAGCGGGACCCATATCACAAGTTCGCGGACGCGACATGGCATTACGGCGCAAATTTCAGCTGAGATCTATCGCTTCACGTGAGGGCTGGCCCCGGTTTTGATGAAGCTATTGCTTACAAAGCTACGGTTCGACAAACGGGAAAACTCATGTAAGTTTAAGCAACGTCCGTAGTCAGTGTCCTAGGAGAGCATGATGCAGCTGGCGCTTCGCCCATACGTCACCCCCGGCGTCGCCATCGCGGGTGCCGCGTTGATCGCGGTAAACGGGGCCGTTCCCGCGGCAGTGCTGCGGCCCCAGGTCGAGCCTCACCAGGCTCTTCAGCAGGTGCAACACCTCCCCGTGAAGCTCACGGCCGATTTCTTCGGACCGTGGCAGGACCTGTTCAGCAACACCGCTACCAACCTGGTGGCGATGGGGACGGACAACGGGTGGGCCAATCTGCTCCAGCAGATCTTCAGTGACCCGGGCTCGCTGTCGCGGCTCCCGGAGGTCTTCGATTTTCTGACGTCGATCATGCCGTCGATCAGCGGTTCCGACCCGCTGATGGTCCTGCTCTCGCCGATCCTGACCATCGGCATGGGGGTCATCGGCCCGCTGGTCACGGTCAATGACGCGATGCAGGACATCCTCAACCAGATCTTCAACCCCAGCGACCCGCTGGACCCGTTCGCCGCCCTATTCACCGCGGTCCCGCAGCTGCTGGACGCGTGGCTGAACGGCACCAGCACCATCGATGTGGCCGGGCTGAGCATCCCGGCCTTCAACGGCATCCTCGTCCCCGGTCAGAACCTGATCATCGACCAGACCGCTGAAGAGCTGGCCAACAACCTCAACATCGGCGACCAGACCATCGCCAGCCTGCTCGACCAGACCGGCATCGGCACGCTGCAGGTGGCAGGCATGTTGACCGGCCTGCTGGACAGCGTCGGCCTGGGTGACGACACCCCCGTCGACGTCATCAACGCCCTCGGATTGGGCAGCCTTGAGGTCGCCAACGTGCTGACCACCGTCTTCGACGCGGTGGGCATCGGCAACCCCACCATCGCCGAACTCATGGACATGCTGGGCATCGGCAACGTCCAGGTCGCTGACATCGCCATCGACTTCACTCAGGCTCTGGGCTTCGACAACCCGACGGTCGTCGACCTCGCCGGCGACATCGGTCTGGCCGACCTCAAGCTGGCCGACCTGGGCATGGACGTGCTCGAAGCGCTGGGCATCGGCGACCCGACGGTCAACGAGCTCCTGGTTGACGTCGGCGCCGGCGACCTGACGCTCAACGGCCTGCTGCAGACCGCGGTGGACGCGCTGGGCCTGGGCGGTCAGACCGCGGCGGACCTGCTCGACGCCACGGGCCTCGGCACCCAGACCACCCACGAGTTCATCACCGCGCTGCTCGGCGGGCTGGGCCTGGGCAACCAGACGATCATGGACCTGCTCAGTTCGGCCGGCCTGGCCGACGCTGACATCGGCCAGTTGGCCTCGGTGGTACTCGGCTCCTACGGCGACACCACGGTGGCCGACGTTATGGGTTACGCGGGCTTCGGCGCTGTCACAGCCCGGGACGTCACCGACCTGTTGGGTATCACGAACCTGTCGCTGGGCACGATTTTCGGCAACCTGTCCTACATCACCGGCAATCTCACGATCAACGACATGCTCGTCGCCACCGGCATGACTCCGCTGGACAAGGGTGGTGACGCCCTGCTGTCCGACTCCCTGGCGGGTACCACCATCGCCAGCATGCTGGGCGCCCAGTTGGACGAGCCGCTTTCTGTGATGCTCGGCCCGATGGCCGAGATGAGCCTCGCGGACATGATCCAGCAAAACTTCTCGATGACGCTGGGTCAGATGCTCACCGACTCGGGCATGGCCGATCAGACCCTGACCGACCTGGTGCTGGCCGGCATGCCCGACGCGCCGCTCTCGTCGCTGCTCGGCGTCATGGGCAACACCACCCTGGCGGACCTGATCGACCAACTGGTGCCCGCTGACCAGACCATCATCGACATGCTCACCGCGTCCGGCCTGGGCGACCAGACCATGAGTGAGCTGCTCAACCAGTTCTTCGGTGACCAAACCGTCGCCAACGCGCTGGACGACGGGGGGCTGGGCAGCATGCACCTCGACGACATCATCCGTCAGGCGCTCGGCCCGCAGACCGTCAACGAGATGCTCAACGACTTCGGACTCGGCGGCCAGTCGCTCAGCGACCTGTTCGACCAGTTCTTCGGCGTCAGCACCATCGCCGACCAGATGATGGCCCTGGGCCTGGGCGACCAGACCCTCAACGAGTTGATCGACTCGCTGTTCGGGACCTCGACGGTCAGTGCGCTGCTCGGCGACTTCGGCCTCCAGACCGTCGACGAGCTCCTGGCCTCCCTGGGGCTCGGGGATATGACCGTGATCAACGCGCAGATCAGTGAGTTCTGGGGCTCGATGTCCTACTGGCTTGACGGCCTAGGGGACCAGATCACGGCGGTGCTCAGTGGCTAAGCGACCTGAACGGCAAAGCAACTTCGGAACTTTCGTCCGGGAGGGCGTCATGCAGCAAACACTTCGTCCATACGTCACCACCGGCCTGGCTGTCGCGGGGGTGGGCCTGGTCGCGGTTCCCCCCGTGGCCTCGAATCTGCCGCAGCTGCAGCACCAGCTCGCCACGGTCGAGCAGCGCGGTGTTGCGCTCACGTCGGGCTTCTTCTCGCCCTACACCGACCTGTTCGAGAACACCATCGCGAACCTGCAGGCGCTGAACCAGAACTCAGTGGACATGTGGGGTCTGCTGCAGCACATCTTCATGAACCCGCAGCAGGCGATCTCCGGCATCCCGGATGTCATCAACATCTTCACCAACTCGATGCCCACCATCGGGTTCCAGGCGTTCCCGTTCCCCGCGGAGATCGACCTGCAGCTGCCGACCTGGGCCGCTTCGCTGCTGGCAGGCATTGGCCCATGGGTGACCATGGGCAACGCGTTCCAGCAGGTCATGGAGGAAATCTTCAGCAACCTCTTCACCGACCCGATGAAGGCGTTCTCGGCGCTGGTCGGTGCGCCGGCGACGCTGTTGGACGCCTTTCTCAACGGCAGCAGCGGAGTCGACTTCGGGGGCGCCTACTTCCCGTTGTTCAACGGCATCTTGACCCCGGGACAGCCGATCGATGCCAACTTCAACATCGGTGATGTGGTCGATCTGTCCGGCATGGGTGACACCACCATCACCCAGCTGTTGTCGCAGGCCGGTATCGGCGATGTTCCGCTGGAAACGCTGATCATCGACCTGCTCGACGGGCTCGGCTTTGGCCATATGACACCGGTGGACCTGCTCAACGACATGGGCATCGGTACCCAATCGCTCTCCGACCTGCTGATCGGCGTCTTCAACGAGGCCGGCATCGGCAACCCCACCATCGCTGAGCTGTTGGAGAGCCTTGGTGGAATCCAGCCGGGCGACTCGGTCGCCAGCCTGCTGATCGCACTGCTCAACCAGACCGACATCGGCAACCCCAGCCTGTCCGAACTCATCCTGAGCTTCGTCGGCGGTGACGACGCCACCGTCGGCGGCCTGATCAAGGACCTGCTCGGCGCTACGGGCAACGAGTCCCTGGCAAGTCTGATCGACCCGTCCTGGACCATCGGCGGATTGCTGACCGATTCGCTCGGCGACCCCCCACTGACCGACCTCTTCGAGCAGATGGGCCTCGGCAACATCACCATCGGCGCGCTCGCCGGAATGTTGGGCGAGTACGGCGACCAGACGCTGATCGACCTGCTCAACGATGGGTTCCTCGGACCGGACATCACCGGCAGCACGCCGCTGATGGAAATGATGCTCTCGATGTTCCCGCCCGGCGCCACCTTGGGCGACCTGATGGGGCCGTTCGGCAGCCAGACCGTCGCGGATCTGATCGACATGATGCCGATCGGCGAGAACACCATGGGTTACCCGCCCGACACTCCGGTCAGCGACGTTGTGCTCGTCGACTTGATGTACACGCTTCCTAGCCCAGACCCGAATTACGCGAACCTGGCTGTGACACCGTTGGGCGTTCTCGCCCCCGATCAGGCCTCCCTGCTTGAGAAGGCCGGCAACCCGACGCTGGCGGCGGTGATGGGCACCAACACCGTCGGCCAAGTTGTCGAGGGCCTGAACATGTCCAACATCACCGTGTTCCAGGGCCTTGATGCCATGGGCCTCGGTAACTACACGCTCGAGCAGTTGTTCGACGGACTGGGCAATCTGACCGGCAACGTCACTCTTGAGCAGTTCCTCACCGCCTGGGGCTTCGACCCGACCCTGACGGAGCTCTTCACGAATGCTGTCGCCGGACTGGGGCTGACCGACACCACGCTGCTCTCACTGTTCGAGGACTGGGGCATGGGCAGCGTCAGTCTGTCCGGCCTGATCGACAGTCTCGGCTTGAACGACATCTACATCCAGGCGATCTTCAATAACCTCGGCCTGAACAACATCGACATCGACATGTTCATCGACCGCCTCGGGTTGAGCAGCATCTCGATCGCCGGCATTCTCAACGGCCTGGGCCTGAACGACCAGTCGCTCGACGAGTTCATCAACAGCCTGTTGGGCGGGGTCTCGATCGAGAGCATCCTCAATGGTCTGGGTCTGGACGAGGTCCACTTGGACACGTTCATCACCGACCTGATGACCAGTGTGCTCGGCGACCCCACGCTGGGGACCTTCCTCGGCTGGATCGGCCTGGACACCTTCGATCTGGACACCATCGTCTCCAACCTGGGTCTCGATGGCATCACGATCAACTCGCTGCTCACCGACCTCGGCCTGGGCAGCCTCGACATCAACGGCCTGATCGACGGGCTGGGGCTGTCCGACCTGGGCCTGTTCGGCATCAACGGCAACTTCTTCGGCGTGGCGTCGGAGTGGCTCAACGACATTCCGAACCAGATCGCCGCGGCATTGGGCTTCTACGGCTGAACCTGCTGAGCGGGTAAGCCGCCAAATCCAACTTCATGACAGACAAAGCGAGCACAACTGTGGGCCACACAGATAGGAAAACCCAAATGGCAGTAGGACGTAACGCTTCGGGCAACGGTCACTCACGTCGGCGTGGCCGCCGTCTGTTGGGTGCCGGTAGTGCGGTTGGGGCGTTTTTGGCGTTTGGGTTGTCGCCGTTGTCTTCGGCGCCTGTTGCGCATGCGGATGAGCTGGATTGGGTTGTTGATCTGGTTGGTTCGGATTTGGCTGGGGCTCTTGGTGATTTGAGTCAGGCGTCGTCGTGGGAGACGTTGTTTGATCAGGCTTCGTGGGAGCCGTTGCTGTCGAATGTRGGTTTGTCGTTTGATGCGTCGTTGGCGGGTGTGCCGGGTTCGGCTGCTGGCGGGTGTGCCGGGTTCGGCTGC
>NZ_UWOA01000038.1:0-47247 GCF_900604305.1 Mycobacterium sp. P7213 | reverse complement strand
GGGTGGGGCTGGGCGATACGACGTTGGTCGGGCTGCTCGACGGGGTGGGSCTGGGCTCGCTGAATGTCGGCGCGATGTTGGGTGCTGTCGGGCTGGGCGGCACCGCCCTGCCCGACCTGATCGASGACCTGGGAATGAGCGACCTGACCCTGGGCGGCCTGCTGGCGGGACTGGGCACCGCGGACGTGACGCTGGGCGGCCTGATGGACACGTTGGATCTGACCGACCTGAGCGTGGGCGGCCTGGTCGGCGCCGTCGGCTTGGACGACCTGAATCTCGGTGGACTGCTCACCGGCATCGGCTTGGACGGCACGACGCTGCCCGGCCTGATCGGTGACCTGGGACTGGCCGACCTGACCCTGGGCGGGCTGGTCGGCGGCGTCGGGGCCGGCGGCACGACGCTGCCCGAATTGCTGGACCACATGGATATGGGCGACATCACGCTGTCCGGGATGGTCGGCGCCCTGCTGGGCACCACGACCTTGCCCGGCGTACTGGCCAGCATCGGTCTGGGCGACCAGAGTCTGGGGGGCTTGCTGGGCGGCCTCGGGCTGGGCGGGATGAGCCTGCACACGCTGTTCTACAACCTGAACATGAACGGCCTGGTGCTCAAGGACGTGCTGAACAACCTCGGGCTGGGCGACATCAGCATCGGCACCATGATCAACGCCATGGGGTTGGGCACCATGGGCCTGCACAGCCTGGTCAACAACCTCGGTATGGGTCAGCTGACCCTGGTGGAGCTGTTGAACACGGTCGGCGTCGGGCAGCAGGGCCTGGGCGGGCTGCTGCACGACTTCAACGTGACCCTGGGCATCGGCTCGCTGTTCTCTGCTCTGGGGCTGGACTTCGGGCTGGTCAACGGGCTTCTGGACGCAGTCAACCTCAACGATGCGATCGATTCGACCGGCATCACCGTCGGCGGGCTGCTGAGTTTCTTCGGCCTGAACGTGACCCTGAACCAGCTGTTGGGCAACATCGCCGCGCAGGGCGCCGGGGTGAGCCTCAATGGCGTGTTGCACGGGTTGGGGCTCTACAACCAGACGTTGCCCCTGATCCTGTTGAACCTCGGTCTGGGCAATTTCACCCTGGGCTGGACCGGATGGAACGGCCTGCTGCAGGTCTTGGGTCTGGAGCACACGAGCATCAACGGGCTGCTGAACGCGGTGGGGCTCGGCGACGACAACCTGGTCGGCCTGCTCAACAGCCTGGGCCTGGGCGTGAGCCTGCCGCAGCTGCTCGACAACCTGGGAATCGGCGGCCTGAGCCTCAACGACGTCGTGAGCGGCCTGAGCCTGGGCACCATGGACCTCAACGGCCTGCTGGGCGCGTTCGGCATCGATGACCTGAATCTGGCCACCCTGTTGCAGAACCTGGTCGGCAACCTGACCCTTCCGGGCCTGGTCAACAACCTGGGTATCAACGACGTGACGTTGGGCGCGCTGCTGGGCGACCTGGCCACCGGCGACCTCACCCTCGGCACGCTGCTGGGCAACCTGAACCTGAGCGGTCTGACGCTGGGCGGACTGCTGGACAGCCTGAATCTCAGCGGCCTCGGGCTGGGCAACATGCTGGGCGGGCTTAACCTGGGCGGCCTCACCCTGCCCGGCCTGTTGGAGGGGCTGGGCCTGGACGATCTCACGCTGGGCGCGCTGCTGACCGATCTGGGCACCGGGAACTTCACGTTGTCGGGGCTGCTGACCAATCTGGGGCTGGCTGGGGTGACGCTGCCGGGGCTGGTCACCGACCTGGGCTTGGGTGATGTGACGCTGTCGGGCCTGTTGGGCGGTCTGGGCATCGGTGGGATGTTCCTGCCCGGCCTGCTGACCGACCTGGGCTTGGGTGATGTGACGCTGTCGGGCCTGCTGGGCAACCTGGGTGTCAGCGATCTGACGCTGGGTGAGTTGCTCAGCGATCTGGGGACCGGCAACTTCACGCTGGCGGGTCTGCTCACCGATCTGGGCCTGGGTGAGGTGACGTTGCCGGGGTTGGTGACGGATCTCGGCTTGGGTGATCTGACGCTGACGGGCCTGTTGGGCGGTCTGGGGATCGGGGGGATGTTCGTGCCCGGCCTGCTGGACAACCTGGGCTTGGGTGAGATGACCCTGCCCGGGCTGCTGGACGGTCTGAGCGTGGGCGATCTGACGTTGGGCCAGCTGCTGACCGACCTGGGCACCGGCGGTTTCACCCTGCCGGGCCTGCTGGAGGCGCTGGATCTGGCCGATGTGACCTTGCCCGGGCTGTTGGGCGATCTCGGGATGAGCGAGGTGACCCTGGATGGGCTGTTCGACGGCCTCGGCTTGGGCAACCTGAACCTGCCCGCGCTGCTGGGCGATGTCGGGTTGGGCGAGATGACGCTGCCCGAGCTGTTGGGCGACCTGGGCCTGGGTGACATGACGTTGGGCGGGCTGTTCGGTGGCCTGGGCGCCTGGGACCTGGGGCTGGGAAGCCTGCTCGGTGACTTGACCGGCGACCTGAACCTGGGGGGCCTGCTCGACGGGCTGGGCCTGGATGACCTGGCCGCGTTCACGATCGACAGTGGCTGGTTCGGTGGATTCCTGCCGTTCGTCTGGTTCGACCTGCCGCAACAGATCGCCGAGCTGTTGGGTGCGCCGACGGCTGGTGCCGCCGAAGCCGGGGTCTTCGTGTCCAGCGCGGCAGCCGACCTGCCGGCAACGCTGGGCGCCGACCTGGCCTCGGAGTGGGCAGAACTCGTGGGCGCCTTCTGACGCCGCTTCGGTTCAGCCCGTGCCGGCGGGTGTCCGGCGCCGGCGCCTGACCCGCTCCCGCGTGCTGCTGCATCGCTTGGCGCTGACCACCAGGCGGGCCACCGCGGCTTCGATGCTGCGCGCGAACTCATCGATATCGGGCATGGTGTCGTAATCGGCCAGAATCCCGAAGAACAGATTCTCGGCGTAGCTGAGCATCGCGACGCCGGTGCGCAGCTGCAGCGCGATCGGTGGTACCGGCAAGATCTCCGAAACCCGCCGGCCCAAGATGTGCAGCGGCTGCGACGGCCCGGGCACATTGGTGGTCACCGTGGTGACGCTGTGCTGTGGCAGGCGGGTCAACAGCCGAACCGCCCACGCGGTCACCGGGAACGGCAGATGGTTGGTCGCGGTGATCAGGGCGCTGCCGGCCTGGCGTTGCCCGGTGCCCTTGGTTCTGCTCAAGCGCGCGTGCACCAGGCGCAGCCGCCGTACCGGGTTGTCTTCCTCCACCGGCAGGAAGGGCAGCATCAGCGAGACCCGGTTGTCGGCGCGGCCGGAGGCGTCGTGGGCCCGGGTGGACACCGGTACCAGGGTGCGCAGCGTCTCGGCGACCGGGCGTTCACCGCGGCGGTCCAGCATGCCGCGGTAGGCCTCGGTCAGGGCGGTCAGCGCGACATCGTTGACGGTCACGTCGAACGCCCGGCAGATCCGGTTGACGTCATCGAGCGACACCGCGGCGGAGCTGTACCGGCGCGATGCGCTCATCGGTCCGTTCAATGAGGTGGCATTGCCCGGGCGCAGCAGCCCGGCCGACAGTTCGATCGTGCCGCGGACGGCCCGCGCCGCGGCGGTGCCGATCGCAGTCGAGACATGCCAGAGCTCGGAGGCCCAGCTCAACGGGTTCAGGCTCACCGGGCGGAAATCGAATTGTGCGTGGGCCGAGTGGGTTTCGTCATCGCCGCGAAGACGTCGGGCGAAAGTCAATACCCCGTCGCCTGCGCCGCTTTCGTCGCACAGCCCGGTGAACAGGTGCGATGTCGCGATCCCGTCACCGACGCAGTGGTGAACCTGGATCAACATCGCCCACCGGTCGTCAGCCAGTCCCTCGATGACCCAGATATGCCACAGCGGCCGGTCCCGGTCCAGCCGGCGGGCCATCTGGTCGGCGACGACGCAGAACAGTTCGGTGTCGTCGCCGGGATGCGGCAGGGCGAGCCGCCCGATGTGGTGTGCCATGTCGAAGCCGGGGTCGTCGACCCACTGCGGCGGTGCCAGGTCGAGGGGATGCGACTGCAGCTTCTGGGCGAACCGCGGGCAGCCACTGATACGTGCGCCCAGGGTGGCGACCAGCGAGGCGTAGTCCGGTGCCGGGCCTTCCAGTACGACCAGGGCGCCGATGGCCAGGCTGGCGTGGCGGTCGGAGTCCTCGGCTTGCAGAAATCCCGCGTCCAGGGTGGTCAGTTGCTCCACGATCCGTCCTCCTGCCCGCGCCCCGCTCTCATCGTCCGCCCGCGTCGCTGATGGATGCAGGGCCAGAAGTCCCGAGTCCGCGGCGCAGGTGCGGGTCTTCGTGCCCTGGTCGGACCGGTGGGGCGGGGAGGATCGTGAAGAGTGCAGGTCTGCTGGGGCTCAGCGGGAATCGGTCTCGAGACCGCGAAGGAAGAAAGGGGCCGGCCCATGGATGAAAAACCTGCGGGTCGCCCGGACGCCGCGGCGGTCCGGGACACCATCCGAACCGCGTTACTGCTGGCCGCCCGAGCGCCCTCGGTGCATAACTCGCAACCATGGCGCTGGCGGGTGGACCCGGCGCCTTCGGCGCCCCGGCTGGACTTATACGTCGAGCCCGATCTGCAGCTGCGCAACGTCGACCCCGAGGGCCGGGGCATGATCTTGAGCTGCGGCGCGGCATTGCACCACTGTGTGGTGGCGTTCGCCGCGCTAGGTCAACAGGTCAAGGTCCATCGGTTTCCCGACCCGGCATGCCCCGACCTGCTGGCCTCGATCGAGCTGTGTCCGCCTGGGCCGCAACCGGATCTCTCCCAGGTCGATGTCGCGCTGGCGGCGGCGATCCCGCGGCGGCGCACCGATCGTCGCTACTTCAGCGGCTGGCCGGTGGCCGGCGCCGACATCGCATTGATGGGCGCGCGCGCCGCCCGGTCCGGTGTGATGCTGCGCCGCGTCGACGCCCTAGATCGGCTGAACGCGGTGGTGGCCCGGGCGGTGTTCGAGCACCGCACAGACTACGAGTACCTCGCCGAGCTGGCGACCTGGAGCGGCCGCTACGGGTCGGTGGCCGGCGTTCCGGCGCACAGTGTTCCGGCGCCGCATGCTGCTGCCCCGATTCCGGGCCGGTTCTTCGCCGGGCCCGCACTGGCCCAGCCGCCGGGTGCCGTCCCGGCCGAGGACCGCGCGGTGATGCTGGCCCTGGGCACCGAGACCGATGATCGGCTGGCCCAGCTGCGTTCCGGCGAGGCCACCAGTGTGGTGCTGCTGACCGCGACGGCATTGGGGCTGGCCAGCTGCCCGGTCACCGAGCCGCTGGAGATCGCCGAAACCCGTGCCGCGGTGCGCCGTGACGTCTTCGGAACCAGCGGCTATCCGCAGATGCTGCTGCGGGTGGGCTGGGCCCCGATCAATGCCGACCCGCTGCCGGCGACGCCGCGGCGCTTCCTCAACGACACCGTCCAATGGCTGGCTGCCGACGCCCGCGAGGCCGAGCCGCGAGAGGTTGAAGGGTTGGCGCTCTACGCCTGAGCAGCACCGCCCGGGCTACGAGACCAGGGGAGCAGACCAGCGCAGCACTGTCCCGCCGCCAGGAGCCGATGTGACGCTGAAGGTTCCGCCGGCCTGCTCGGCACGCTGACGCAGGTTGGCCAGGCCGCTGCGGGTGATCACCTCGGGCATACCGCGGCCGTTGTCGCTCACCTCGATGCTCAGATCGTCTTCGACCTTGATCTGCACGGTCACGGCGGTGGCGCCCGCATGCCGGACCGTATTACTGACCGCCTCGGAGACCACCGCTTCGGCGTGATCGGCCAGCGCCGGCTCCACCACCGAGAGCGGGCCGATGAACTGGACAGTGGTGTGCAGCCCCGATCCGGAGAATTGGGCCACCGCGTTGTCCAGTCGCTGCCGCAACGGTGTCGCCGCGGAGGCGACACCGTGCAGGTCGAAGATCGTGGTGCGGATCTCGCCGATGATCGCCTGTAAGTCGTCGACGGCATCGGAGAGCCGGCGCTGCACGGCGGCGTCTCGGCTGCGTGGAATGGTGCCCTGCAGCGACAGCCCCACGGCGAAGAGCCGTTGGATCACATGGTCGTGCAGGTCGCGGGCGATCCGGTCCCGGTCGGTGACCACGTCGAGTTCGTGCATGCGGCGCTGCGTGGTGGCCAGCTGCCAGGCCAGCGCGGCCTGATCGGCGAACGCCGCCATCATGTCGAGTTGCTCGGTGTTGAACGGGGGAGTGCTGCTGTGCCGCATCACCACGACCACTCCGGCTACCGCGTCGGCGGTGCGCAGCGGAAGTATCAGGGCGGGCCCGGCCGCACGCACACCGCTCAGCGTCAGCCGCTCGACGCGGTGCGGCTCACGCTTCGAGAAGGCCTCGCCGACGGGGGAGCCGGTCACCGGCAGGGTCTCACCAGACAGGAAAGCCATTGTCGGCCCGATGGTTTCGACTACCAGGAGTTCGCTGACCTCCGATTCGGCGGCATCCTCGTCCAGCGGGATGGCCACCAGGGCCGACTCGGCACCGGTGAGCTTGCTGGCCTCTTCGGCGATCAACCGGAACACCGTGGACGGGTCGGTGCCCGACAGTAGTTCGGTCGCGATGTCGTGGGTGGATTCGATCCAGGATTGCCTTGCCTTGGCCTGGGCATACAAGCGGGCGTTGGCGATCGCGATCCCAGCGGCGGCGGCCAGCGCCTGAACCAGCACTTCATCGTCTTCGCTGAATGGTTGTCCGTCGGCTTTCTCGGTGAGGTACAGATTGCCCACGACCTCCCCTCCCGCGCCCACCGGCACGCCGAGGAACGTCCGCATCAAGGGGTGGTGGGGCGGAAAACCTATGGCGGCGGGATGTTTGGAAAGGTCGTCCAGTCGCAGGGTTTGGGGTTCGTCGATCAGCAGACCGACCACCCCCACCTGCTGGGGCAGCCGGCCGATCTTGAGGAACGTTTCGTCGTCGATGCCCTCGTAGACGAACTGCTGCATTCGGCGTTGGCGGTCGTGTACTTCCAGCGCACCGTATTGGGCATCGACCAGACTGGTAGCGGTCTGCACGATGGTGCGCAGGGTCTCGTCGAGTTCCAGACCCGAGGTGACGGCCAGCATCGCTGCCAGCAGTCCGTCGAGGCGGTCGCGGCCTTCCACGATCTGCTGGACCCGGTCTTGCACGCCGACCAGCAGCTCGCGCAGCTGCAGATGAGAAAGTTTGTCGCGCAGCGGGTTCGAGCCTTCCTCGGGTGCGTCGTCAGTCATTCCGGGCGCGCTCGAGCTTGGTGGCGAAGACCGCGGCCTGAGTGCGACGCTCCATGCCCAGCTTGGCCAGCAGCCGTGACACGTAGTTCTTGACGGTCTTCTCCGCCAGGAACATCCGGTCCGCGATCTGCTTGTTGGTCAGTCCTTCGGCGAGCAGGCTCAGCAGTGTCCGTTCCTGTTCGGACAGGCCCGACAGTGGATCGGGCTTGGCGGCGGCGCCCCGCAGTTTGGCCATCAGGGCTGCTGCAGCGCGGTTGTCGAGCAGCGATCGTCCCGCGCCGACTTCCTTGACCGCGTGGGCCAGCTCCATGCCCTTGATGTCCTTGACGATGTAGCCGCTGGCGCCGGCCAGGATGGCGTCGAGCATTGCCTCGTCGGAGGTGAAGGAGGTCAGGATCAGGCAGCGTAGTTCGGGCATCCGCGCCAGCAGGTCACGGCAGAGTTCGATGCCGTTGCCGTCCGGCAGCCGGACATCGAGCACCGCGACGTCCGGAGACAACGCGGGTATGCGGGCCAGGGCTTCGGCCACCGAACCGGCCTCACCGACCACATCCAGTTCGGGGTCGGCGCCCAGCAGGTCGATCAGGCCGCGCCGCACCACCTCGTGATCGTCTACCAGAAAGACTCTGATCACATCGCGTCCTCTCCGAAGCCGTCGTCGCGGCGCGCACCCAGGCACTGCCCACGGTAGCGGCGACACCGGCGGATTCACAGAGCACAAAGCCCCGATCCGCAGAAGGGTCAGGCTTCGGGGGTGATCTACGCTTCTTGCGTCTTGGCCCTGACGTAGGAGATCCCAGTGGACAGGTCTGCCCTCACTGCATTGTTCGACCTGACCGGACGCACCGCCATCGTGACAGGCGGAACGCGCGGCATCGGGCTGTCGGTTGCGCACGGGCTGGCCGCTGCCGGCGCCAACGTGGTGGTGGCCAGCCGCAAGAGCGAGGCCTGCGATCAGGCCGCGGAGCAACTGCGCCAGGCCGGCGCGCAAGCGATCGGGGTGCCGACCCACCTCGGGGACGGCGAGGCGATCGAGGCGCTGGTGGGCGCCACAGTCGACCGGTTCGGCGGGGTGGACATCGTCATCAACAACGCTGCCAATGCGCTGGCGCTGCCGTTGGGCGAGATCACCTCGGAGGCACTGAACAAGTCGTTCGCGGTCAATCTGCAGGGGCCGGTCTTCCTGGTTCAGGCGGCGCTGCCGCATCTTCGCAAGAGCGAGCACGCCGCCATCGTCAACGTGGTGTCGGCCGGCGCCTTCGTCTATTCGCCGGCGACGTCGATGTACTCGGCGGCCAAGGCCGCACTCGTGTCCTTCACCCGGTCCATGGCGGCCGAGCTGGCGTCCTCGCGCATCCGGGTCAACGCGATCGCACCCGGACCGGTCAACACCGACATGGTGCGTAACAATCCGCCGGAGTTCATCGCAGCATTGCGGGCTGCCACGCTGCAGCAGCGCATTGCCGAGCCCGACGAAATGGTCGGGCCGGTACTGCTTCTCGTCTCCGACGCAGGCAGCTACATCACCGGCCAAACCATCCATGCCGACGGCGGGATGGTCGCGCGGTAGCGCCGTTAGTCCCGCTTGACGGCACGCAGTGCTTCGGCCGCACCGCCCAGGAACGGGGTGATGATGTCCACCGGCAGCGGGAACACCACAGTGGAGTTCTGGTCGGCCCCGAGTTCCAAAAGGGTTTGCAGGTACCGCAGTTGCAGCGAGGCCGGGTTCTGCGAAAGCCGTTCGGCGGCCTGGCTGAGTTCCTCGGAGGCCTGTAGCTCGCCGCGGGCGTTGATCACCTTCGCCCGGCGCTCGCGCTCGGCCTCGGCTTCGCGGGCCATCGCCCGTTGCATCGACTCGGGGATCTCCACGTCCTTGATCTCGACCACCCGCACCTGCACGCCCCACGGCTCGGTCTGCTTGTCGATGATCGTGCGCAGGTCGGCGTTGAGATCGTCGCGGTGCGCCAGCAGCGTGTCCAGATCGGCCCGGCCCAACAGGGAACGCAGCGTAGTCTGGGCGATCTGCGAGGTGGCCACGGCGTAGTTCTCGACCTCCATGATCGCCTTGAGCGGATCGGTGACCTGGAACATCACCACCGCGTTGACCCGGGCCGGAACGTTGTCGCGAGTGATCACCTCCTGCGGCGGAATGGTCAGGGTGACCACCCGCTGATCAACCCGAATCATTTTGTCCACCAAGGGGAACAGGAACTTCAGGCCTGGTTGGTAGAGCGGGCGGGCATGGCCCATCCGGAACACCACGCCGCGTTCGTACTCGCGCACCACATTCAGCGCGAAATATGCCAGCACTGCGAGCGCCACGACGGCCAGCGCCAGCACGGTGATCAGTCCCTCACTCATTTGAGTTGCTGCCTTCTGCTCGACGCGTTGTCGGAAAAGCCGCCCCACCGGGTGGAGTACCGGTCGATCGCGGCCTCGACGTTCAATGCCTGATCTTCGGCGACGGATGGGTGCGGCCGATCATCGGGGGCGTTACTCGGGGTGCTCCACAGGTGACGCAGCAGGGGATAGCCGCCGGCCGCCACCACGGCGATCGCCGCGGTCAGCACCAACACGTCGGCGGCCGAGTGATTCACGAACAACGTCGCAGCCGGCAGGATGATCCCGAAACCCGCTACCGAACAAGCGATGCCCCGGTGAAAGCGGCCGGTTTCCGAGTGCGGCCACGGATCGACCGCCCGGCTGATCTCCCGGCCGTGGTGCGACGTGGTGCAGGTGTCCTTGACCGGACAGGAGTTGCAGACCGACGGCGTCGCCCGGTACCGCATCACCCGGTTGTCCGGATCGAACGAGGTGGGCCAGAGCCACTGGTCCTGCGGGCACTTCCACGCGTCATGATCGTCGTGGTAGACGAACTTGCCCGTGCGCCACTGCGCCGCGCGTTCGGAGGTCCGCTGGGCCATCCGGTCGAAACCCCAGGCGAAAGTCAGCAACAGCAGCGCGTAGCCGGCAACCAACCACACCCATGTCGCCGGCCCGGACATGATCAGTCCTTGCCCGCGGCGGCGGACTCTGCCGGAACCTCGACGTAGAGCGGGTTCTCCGGCAACTCGTCGACCGTCTCGCCGGAGCGGAAGTTACGCAGCGCGATCCAGGCGATCCAGACGAACGGCACCACACCGGCGCCGATCAGGATCGCGTCGCCGGGCAGGCGCAGCCATTCCAGCAGCGCGTTGCCGGGCTGGGTGATGTAACCCAGCGAGCGCGCCTCGAAGTAACCCGCGTTGACCGAGTGGAACAACTGCAGCACGCCCAGCGGCAACAGGGTGACGAACACCATCCATGCCAGGCCGATGTTCATGCCCCAGAACGAGATCCGGGCCAGCTTGTTCGGCCACTGGTCCGCCGGGATCACGTAACGGAAGGCGAACATCGCCAGGCCGACCGCCAGCATGCCGTAGACGCCGAACATCGCGGCATGCGCGTGGTTGGCGGTCAGTGCCGTCCCGATCTCGTAGTAGGACACCACCGGCAGGTTGATCAGGAACCCGAAGATGCCTGCGCCCAGGAAGTTCCAGAACCCGACGGCGACCAGGAACATCACCGCCCAGCGGGCCGGGAAGTTGTTCTGCTCACCGGCTTCCTGGCGGGCACCCAGCTGCAGGAAGGCCCAGGCCTCCACGGTCAGGAAAGTCAGGGGGATGACCTCGGCGGCCGAGAAGAACGCGCCCAGTGCCATGTGCTCCACCGGTGTGCCGGAGAAGTACAGGTGGTGCATGGTGCCGATCACGCCGCCGGCCGAATACAGGATGATGTCGAGGAAGATGACCAGCAGCGCAACGCGCTCGCGCACCACCCCGAGCTGAACGAAGATGTAGGCCACCATCGCGGTGGTGAACAGCTCCAGGAAGTCCTCCACCCACAGGTGCACCATCCAGAACCGCCAGAAGTCGGCGACCGAGAAGTGCGTCTCACTGCCGGCCAGCAGGCTGGCCGCGTAGAACGTCGGGATGGCCAGGCCGGTGAAGAAGAACATCCAGGGCAGGTTCATCTTCGAGGTGGTGGCCAGCTTCGCGCGCATGCCGCGCCAGATGATGACGATCCACAAGAACAGGCCGACGATCAGCAGCAGCTGGAACAGTCGGGGCAGGTCCAGGAACTCCCACTGCTGGGAGAACAGGGTGCCGGGCTTGATAACCCCGAAGATCGACAGCGCCTCAAAGGCCAGCGAACCGAAGACCACCACTGCCAGCGCGCCGAGCAATCCGTATACCAGGACCGACTGCTTGCCGGGCTCGCGGCGGGTGATGAAGGGCACCAAGAAGATTCCACCGGCCAGGAACGCCGCCGCGGTCCAGAACAGTGACAGCTGCAGGTGCCAGGTTCGGGCCAGGTTGTAGGGCAGGACCTTGGCGAGGTCGATCCCGTAGAACTCCGACAGATCCGCCCGATAGTGCTCGACGGCGCCGCCGAGCAGGACTTGGGCCAAGAACAGCACCGCGACCACGGCGAAGATCCAGATCGCGGCGCGCTGCGAGCGGGTCAGCGGCACCTCGCCGGGCTGGCGGAAGTGCAGTTTGGTCATCTCCGTGCCGTGCCAGCCGATGTTCTGGCTCCAGCGACCGTAGACGGTGAACATGACGCCGATGCCGCCCAACAGCATGATCAGCGACAGCACCGACCACACCACCACCGATCCGGTGGGCCCGTTGTCGACGCGCGGCTCCGAGGGCCAGTTGTTGGTGTAGCTGTAGTTGTGGCCGGGCCGATCCGCGGCCGCCGCCCACGCGGTCCAGGCGAAGAACGCGGTCAGATCGCGGATCTCGCCGGGCTCGGTGATCATGTGCGGCAGCAGGCCGTACTTGGTGGAGGCTTCGCCGAAGTAGTCGGCGTAGTGCTGCTCGATGGTGTTGAAGGCCTGGACCTGTTTGTCGGTGAATACCAGCGTTTTGGTGTCCGCGTTATAGCGGTTGGTTCGGAACTCGGCGACCACGGCGTCGTGCGGGTTCGCCACGCCCTGCGCCTTAAACTGATCGGCGACGTCTTCGGTGGCCAGCCGCAGATATTCGGCGGTGTAGTCGGGGCCCAGGTAGGCGCCGTGGCCCAACACCGAGCCGTACTGCATGAGGCCGCGGGCCTGATAGAGTTGTTGGCCACGGGTGATGTCGGCGCCGGTGAACAGCTGCTGACCGGATTCGGCAACGACCTTGTCCGGCATCGGCATTGACGCCGTGTACGTGCGATAGGCCAGGATGCCCATCACCAGGAATCCGAAGATCATGACCAGGGCCACGCCCTGCGCCCAACCCTTGCCGACCAGCGCTTCGGCACGGCCGGATCCGGTGGTGGGCGCGCCCACCTGTGTCGCATCGGTGCTCATGGACGGCACGCTAACAGTATCGAGGATGAAAATTCGCGAAACTGTTAGTGCCCTCACTAATTTGGGGTCTGGCGTTAGTTTCTCTGTTGACCAAATGCCCCTTGACGCCAAGGTACGACATACCGTAGTAGCGGTCCGATGTGCGGGCCGGAAAGGACACACCATGCCCCGCCTCCGCGAGATCCCGCGCGCCGAAGTGACCGACGAGCAGATCTTGTTCTTCTACGATCGGTTGTTCGGCGCGGGCATAGAACCCGTAGGCCCTGACGCTTCGGCGACAGCTTCCGGCGGCCACCGCACCATCCACGGGACACCGGGGGACTGGTGGACGGTCTTCGCCCAGGCGCCCAAGGTGTTCTCCCACGCCGTACGTGGATTCGCTCTCTATCGCAACGCCTCGCTGGACCCGCTGCTGCGCGAGCTCGGTCAGGCCCGCGCCGGCTACGCCCGCGGCAGTCAGTTCGTCTTCTCCCAGCACTGCAAACAGATGCGTTCGCTGGGTATGTCCGAGGAGAAGATCGCCGCGTTACCGTCCTGGCAGGTCAGCGACGCCTTCTCCGGGCTCGAGCGCGCGGTGCTGGCTTACACCGATGCCCTGGTCTACGACGGCGGGCGGGTGGCCGACGAGATCTTCGCGGTGCTGCAGGCGAACCTGTCGGACCGCGAGATCATGGAGCTGACCTACATCACCTGTATGTATGACATGCACGCCACCATCTGCCGTGCGCTGCGGCTGGAGTTCGACGACCGCGCGGAGCCGATCACCGAGGTCCAGGTGCCCGAGGGGCTCGCGGTGGCCGACCTGTCGGCGGACCTGGCCGGGGACTGACCGCGGCTTGGTCGACTTGTCGCACCCCGGGGGCACCATCGGTCTGTGCTTGACGCGGTGCTTCCTCTGCAGTGCGGCGGCTGCGGTACACCCGGGACCCGATGGTGCGCCGCCTGCGCCGCGCAGCTGGCGGTCGGGCCCGAAGAACCCCGGGTGATCGCCCCGCGGCTGGATCCGCAGGTTCCGGTTTTCGCCCTGGGCCGATACGCCGGCGCCCGCCGGCAGGCGATCGTCGCGGTCAAAGAACGCGGCCGCAGCGACCTCATCGCTCCGCTGGCTTGGGCGTTGGGGGCGGCGCTGCAGCGGCTGCTGTGCTGGCAGATGGTGGACCTACCGCTGACGATCATCCCGGCACCCACCCGCCGCAGCGCTGCCAGACGGCGCGGGGGCGACCCGATCACGCGCATCGCCGCTACGGTTGCCGCGCGCCATGCGGGTGTGACGGTGGTGCCGGCATTGCGGATGCGGGCGCTGACCCGCGACTCGGTCGGTCTGGGCAGCGCAGCCCGGGAACGCAACGTCGCCGGGCGGGTACTGCTGCGCCGGGGTGGGCTGGCGAGTTCCTCCGCCGCGGGCGATGTCCTGATTGTCGACGACGTCGTGACCACCGGAGCGACCCTGGCCGAGTCGGTTCGGGTGCTACATCAGGCCCGGGTGCGGGTTTCTGGCGCGCTCGTGATCGCTTCGGTATAAGACGGGTGTCAAACGGGTGCGCCAAACCGGTGGCATCTCTCCGGCGGCATGGCTACGGTCGTCATCAAGGGACGGGGGACCTTGAAGGAACGTGGTCGAGACGACAGGAGAGTGTCGAGCATGGCAAATCAATTTGTGGAAACCAGCCCGGCGTCAGTCGACGTGGAGGAGCGGCCGGATCAGTCGGGCGCCGAGATCGTGGTCAAGGGTCGTAATGTTGAGATTCCAGACCATTTCCGGGTTTACGTCGCGCAGAAGCTGGCCCGCGTGGAGCGGTTGGACCGCTCGATTCGCCTGTTCGATGTCGAGCTCAAGCACGCCAATAATCGACGCCAGCGAAAATCCTGCCAGCAGATCGACATCACCGCGCACGGACGCGGCCCGGTGGTCCGCGGGGAGGCCCGCGCCGACAGTTTCTATGCCGCATTCGAGGCTGCGATCGATCGACTGGAGAGCCGGTTGCGCCGCGACAAGGGCCGTCGCAATGTCTCGTACGGCGACAAGACCCCGCTGTCGGTAGCGGAGGCCACCGGTGCCACCAATTTGGACCCGGAGTTCCTCGCCAGCGCATTCAACCGGGACGGCACCGCCGAACCCGACCACCGTGAGGAGGTCGGGCACAGTAGCGGCCACGAGCATGAGCCCGGCCAGATCGTGCGCACCAAAGAACACGCCGCGACGCCCATGTCGGTCGATGACGCGCTCTACGAGATGGAGCTCGTCGGCCACGATTTCTTCCTGTTCCAGGACAAGGAGACCGACCAGGCGTCGGTGGTCTACCGACGGCACGCCTACGACTACGGCTTGATTCGTTTGGTCTGAGCACTGCCGTTCCGAGCTGCGTGGGCGGCGCATTGCCGCCTTCGGTAACGGTGTCACCTACCATGGGTGACGCTCGTAATGCCGAAGACTGAGTAGGGGACATAGCCGTGCTGTCCAAGTTGCTGCGTTTTGGTGAAGGCCGCATGGTCAAACGGCTCCGGAAGGTCGCGGACTACATCGACACCCTCTCCGGGGACGTCGAAGCGCTCACCGACGCGGAGCTGCGGGCCAAGACCGACGAATTCCGTCAGCGGCACGCCGACGGCGAATCCCTCGACGACCTGCTGCCGGAGGCATTCGCGGTGGCCCGTGAGGCGGCGTGGCGGGTGCTGACCCAGCGCCCGTTTCACGTGCAGCTGATGGGTGGCGCGGCACTGCACTACGGCAACGTCGCCGAGATGAAGACCGGTGAGGGCAAGACCCTGACCTGTGTGCTTCCGGCGTACCTCAACGCGATCTCCGGCAAGGGCGTGCACGTCGTCACGGTCAATGACTACCTGGCCAAGCGCGACAGCGAGTGGATGGGCCGAGTGCACCGCTTCCTCGGCCTGGAGGTCGGGGTGATCTTGTCGCAGATGACCCCGGACGAGCGGCGCGTTGCCTACAACGCTGATGTCACCTACGGCACCAACAACGAGTTCGGCTTCGACTACCTGCGCGACAATATGGCGCACTCGCTCGAACAGCTGGTGCAGCGGCCGCACAACTTCGCCATCGTCGACGAGGTCGACTCCATCCTGATCGACGAGGCCCGCACCCCGTTGATCATCTCCGGTCCCGCTGACGGCAGCTCCAACTGGTACTCCGAGTTCGCCCGGATCGTGCCGCTGATGGAGAAGGACGTCCACTATGAGGTGGACCTGCGCAAGCGCACCATCGGTGTGCACGAGGTCGGGGTGGAGTTCGTCGAGGACCAGCTCGGCATCGAGAACCTCTACGAGGCCGCCAACTCGCCGCTGGTCAGCTACCTCAACAACGCGCTGAAGGCCAAGGAGCTGTTCAACCGCGACAAGGACTACATCGTCCGCAACGGCGAGGTCTTCATCGTTGATGAGTTCACCGGCCGCGTGCTGGTGGGTCGGCGTTACAACGAGGGCATGCACCAGGCCATCGAGGCCAAGGAACGGGTGGAGATCAAGGCCGAGAACCAGACCCTGGCCACCATCACCCTGCAGAACTACTTCCGGCTCTACGACAAGCTCGCCGGCATGACCGGCACCGCCGAGACCGAAGCTGCCGAGCTGCACGAGATCTACAAGCTGGGCGTGGTTCCGATCCCGACCAACAAGCCGATGGCGCGCATCGACCAGATCGACCTCATCTACAAGACCGAGGAGGCCAAGTTCCTCGCGGTCGTCGACGACGTCGCCGAGCGCTACGAAAAAGGCCAGCCGGTGCTGATCGGCACCACCAGCGTGGAGCGCTCGGAGTATCTGTCCAAGCAGCTGACCAAGCGCCGTGTCCCGCACAACGTGCTCAACGCCAAGCAGCATGAGCGTGAGGCGCACATCATCGCCGAGGCGGGCCGGCGCGGCGCCATCACGGTGGCCACCAACATGGCCGGGCGCGGCACCGACATCGTGCTCGGCGGCAACGTCGACTTCCTCGCCGACCAGCGGCTGCGCAGTCAGGGCCTGGACCCGGTCGAGACCCCGGATGAGTACGAAGCCGCCTGGGACGAGGCGCTCAACGCGATCAAGGAGGAGGCAGCCGCCGAGGCCGAGGAAGTGATCGAGGCCGGCGGCCTGTACGTGCTGGGCACCGAGCGTCACGAGTCGCGGCGTATCGACAACCAGCTGCGCGGCCGGTCCGGCCGACAGGGTGACCCGGGTGAGTCGCGGTTCTACCTGTCGCTGGGCGACGAGCTGATGCGACGGTTCAACGGCGCGGCACTGGAGTCGCTGCTGACCCGGCTGAACCTGCCCGACGACGTGCCGATCGAGGCCAAGATGGTCACCCGGGCGATCAAGAGCGCCCAGACCCAGGTCGAGCAGCAGAACTTCGAGATCCGTAAGAACGTGCTGAAGTACGACGAGGTGATGAACCAGCAGCGCAAGGTGATCTACGCCGAACGCCGCCGCATCCTCGACGGCGAGAACCTCGCTGAGCAGGCCCACGACATGCTCGTCGACGTGATCACCGCCTACGTCGACGGTGCCACCGCCGAGGGCTACGCCGAGGACTGGGACCTGGAGCAGCTGTGGACGGCGCTCAAGACGCTGTACCCGGTGGGGATCGACTATCACGAACTGCTGCACGCCGACGACATCGGCGAGGCGGACGATCTGACCCGCGAAGAGTTGCTCGCGGCGCTGCTCGCCGACGCCGAGAACTCCTATGCGGTGCGGGAGGCCCAGGTCGACGAGACCGCCGGCGCCGGCGCCATGCGGGAGCTGGAACGCGGTGTGCTGCTTAGCGTTTTGGACCGCAAGTGGCGCGAGCACCTTTACGAGATGGACTACCTCAAGGAGGGCATCGGACTGCGGGCGATGGCGCAGCGCGACCCACTGGTCGAGTACCAGCGGGAAGGCTTCGACATGTTCCGCGGCATGCTCGACGGGCTCAAGGAGGAGTCGGTCGGCTTCCTGTTCAACGTCGCCGTCGAGGCCGTCCCGAAGCAGGCAGTCGCGCCGGTGGATGCCCCCGAGGGGTTGGCGGAGTTCGGGTTGCGCGCCAAGGGAATCGACGGCGCCAACGGCGCTGACGGAGCCGACGGTGCGGACGGGCTGACCTATACGGGTCCCGACGAGGACGGCTCCGCGCAGGTGCGGCGCGCCGGCGACCTGCAACCCGCAGGCGCGACGTCTCGCCGGGAACGGCGCGAAGCGGCCCGCCGCGAAAGCCGCGGCTCTCGGCTGCCGAAGGTGCCACGCAAGAGCTGAGGCGCTGAGCCACAGCCGATGGCGCCGACCCGTCCCCCGCAGTGGGGATCGGCGCTAGCCGATGTGCAGGGCGACGATCCGCCAAACTGTGCCGTTTCCGGTCCGCGGAATGGGCTCGACGCGGCAGGCCAGTGCATGCGTGCGTCGTCCGCGCCGGTAGGTACCGAAAACCTCTACCGCGCTGGCCGGTTCGCCTGAACCTGCCGGTTGCACACGCACTCGCTGCAGGGTTGCCGGCTCGAGCCGGCCCGCCGGTGGCGCCGGGCGGGCCGACGCCACCGAGTCGGCCAGTCCGGTGGCGAGCAGCGGATGCAGATGCGTCGACGGCCGGCGTCCGTCCACCACTTCCAGGACCCGGCGCAGCGCGGCGTCGGCGAACACCGCGGCCGAGCGCAACGTCGCCGGTAACGCCTTGTGCGCGGGTCGATCGGGTCGCGTCCGCGGGGGATGCCCCGGGCGCGGCCGGACCGACGGCGCCGGCGCGGGCGGATGTGCGGACCGGTTCGGCATGGTCGGACGGGCAGGCGGTTCGTAGTCGAGCAACGGCGCGACGGCCGAGCGCGGGGACGCAGTGGGATCGGTGGGCACGGCAGCTCTCCAAGGTAGGTCCGGTCGGCGGGCCTGCTGGAGAGTGGCAGGGTGTGTGCGGCGATCATCGCACAATTGCGGCTGCGGCGTATCCGCGTGCGGCGCGGCCCGGCGGCGGGCTACCGTGAGCGGCAGTGTTTTTCTCCGATCCGGGGCTGGTGCAGTACCCGGCCGGATCGAGCCAGCAGGGAGGACGGGCAACGATGGTGAACCGGCTATCGGCGTCGGAAGCCAATTTCTACCGCCTGGAGAACACCACGACGCCGATGTATGTGCAGTCGCTGTTCATTCTGCGTAATCCGCGAGGTGGCCTGGGCTACGACAAGCTGATGGAGACCATCGAGCAGCGGCTGCCGCAGATCCCGCGGTACCGGCAGAAGATCCGCGAAGTCACTATGAGCCTGGCCCGTCCGGTCTGGGTGGACGACCACGAGTTCGACATCACCTACCACGTAAGGCATCTCGCGGTGCCGTCTCCGGGAAGCGAGCGCCAGCTGCACGAGCTGGTCGCTCGGCTGAGTCAACAACCGCTGGATCGCTCCCGACCACTGTGGGCGACTTACCTGATCGAGGGGCTGGCCGACAACCGGATCGCGATTTACATCAAGTCGCACCAAGCGCTGGTCCACGGTATGGCGGCGCCGGCGTTGGGGCATGTCCTGGTCGACCGGACTCAGCGTCCGCCGCCTTTCGACGAAGACATCTGGGTGCCGCGCGACGAGCCCGGCGCCGTCGAATTGGTGCTCGGTGCGGTCGGGGACTGGGTGGCGGCTCCGCGGGCCCAACTACAGGCGGTGGGATCGACGGTCGGCAGCCCGTTGTCGTGGGCAGGCCGCAAGGCGTTCGATACCGTCCGGGCCATCGCGCGCGGCGCGGCCCCGCAAAGCCCGCTCAACACCCAGGTCTCGCAGAACCGTCTGTTCACGGTGGCGAGGGGTTCGCTCGAGGATTACCGGACGGTGCGGGCCCGCTATGACTGCGCCATCAACGATGTGGTGCTCGCGGTGATCACCGGGGCGCTGCGGAACTGGCTGTTGGCCCGCGGCGAACCGGTCGGATCGACGCGCACTGTACGGGCGCTGGCACCGTTGTCGGTGTATCCCGACCACGAGTTCGACTCCGCGGGTCAGCCGATCGGTGCCGTGACACCGTTCCTGGTGGATCTTCCGGTCGGCGAACCGAATCCGGTCGTCCGGCTTTCGCAGATCGCTTATGCCACCGAATCGCATCCCACCGCGACCGGGCTGGTTGATGCCCGCACCATCTTGACCGTGGCGGGCTTCGCCCCACCAACTCTGCACGCGATGGGTCTCCGGGTCGCGGCCGCGTTCGCCGGATTCTCCGGGCGGGTGTTCAACCTGCTGATCACCAACGCGCCGGGTGCTCAGCGGCAGCTCTACGTCTGCGGCGCGAAGCTGCTCGAGACTTACAGTGTGCCGCCGCTGTTGCCGAACAAGGCGTTGACCATCGGAGTGACGTCTTACAACGGGACCCTGTATTTCGGCGTCAATGCCGACCGCAAGGCGATGAGTGACGTAGGAATGGTCTCAGCACTGCTGGACGAAGCGCTGGCCGAACTGCTGGAGGCAGCACAGTGAGCGAGGACGAGTTCGAAGCCGCTACGCGACGGCTCGCCAACGACGTGTACGAGAAGGAATTACTGCGTCTGCAAAGCGAATTCGTCAAACTCCAGGAATGGGTCCGCGATACCGGCACCCGCGTGGTGGTTCTCTTCGAGGGCCGTGACGCCGCAGGCAAGGGCGGTGTCATCAAGCGCATCACGGAGTATCTGAGTCCGCGCACCGTGCGGATCGCGGCGCTACCGGCCCCCACCGAGCGGGAGCGGGGGGAGTGGTACTTCCAGCGCTACGTCGCGCACCTGCCGGCGCGTGGTGAGATCACGCTCTTCGACCGATCCTGGTACAACCGGGCCGGGGTGGAGAAGGTGATGGGATTCTGTACGCCCGAAGAGCATGCGCAGTTCCTCAAGCAGGCCCCGGTCTTCGAGCAACTGTTGATCGATGACGGAATCCTGTTGCGCAAGTATTGGTTCTCCGTCTCGCAGACCGAGCAGCTGCGCCGGTTCCGCAAGCGGCGCAACGACCCGCTGCGGCAGTGGAAGCTGTCGCCGATGGATCTTGAGGCACTGCGCCGCTGGGAGGACTACTCCCGGGCCCGCGACGAGATGATGGCCCACACCGACACGGCGGCCAGCCCCTGGTACCTGGTCGAGTCGGAGCTGAAGACCCACGCGCGGCTGAACATGATGGCGCACCTGCTGCAGACCATTCCCTATCGCGAGGTGGAGCGCCAGCGGGTCAGCCTGCCGAAGAAGCCCATCGTCACCGGTTCTTACGAGCGGCCCGACCGTAGTCTCTACCGCTACGTGGACGATTACGCCGCCACGCTGCTGGGCGACGCGTGACCCGTCCACCGCGAGCGGGTGGGCGCACACCGCAGGTAGGGGAGTGCCCCCAGCGCCGGCTTCGCCGCGCTCGCGATCGCGGCGGTGCCTGAGGCTAAGGTCTGGCTCATGCGGGTATACATCCCAGCGACGCTGGCCATGCTGGCCCAACTGGTCGCCGACGGCTCATTGCGTCCGGTCAGCGGGACGGCGTTCGCGGTGACCCCGGCACTGCGGGAGTCCTACGCCCACGGCGACGACGACGAGCTGGCCGAGGTGGCAATCGGAGAGGCGGCTCTGGCCTCGCTGCGGCTACTGGCCGGTGCGGACGCCGATCCGGACGGTGCGAAGTTACCCACCCGCCGGGCGGTGCTGGTTGCCGAGGTCGAGGGTGCCGCCGTTCGCCCCGATCTGGACGCCGCCGTGGTCCGGTTGGCGGGGCCGGTCGCGATGAGTGACGTGCTTGCGGCTTATGTGGACACCGCCGCGGCTGAACCTGCCGTACTCGCGGCATTGGCGGTGATCGACGACGCCGACCTCGGCGACGAGGACGCCGAGCTGACCGTCGGCGATGCCCAGGACCACGACCTGGCCTGGTACGCCACCCAGGAACTGCCGTTCCTGCTCGACCTGCTCTGATGCCGACCGGACGAGGTTACGGTACCGTAGGTTCATCAAACCGCGGCATACGAGCAGGGAAGTTTCGTGAGCAAGAAGCATTCGACGATCGTCGCGCAGATCGGCGACACCAAGCGGCCGACCGCCGCCGGTGCCGACCGTCACCCGGTCTGGAATGCTGTGCGCCGCATCGCAACACAGATCACCACTCCGCTGCTGCCGGACGACTACCTGCGCTTGGCCAACCCGTTGTGGTCGGCCCGTGAACTGCGCGGGCGGGTGGTGGAGGTCCGACGGGAGACAGCGGATTCGGCGACACTGACCATCAAGCCCGGCTGGGGTTTTCAGTTCGACTATCGGGCCGGCCAGTACATCGGCATCGGCCTGCTGGTCGACGGACGCTGGCGCTGGCGTTCGTACTCGCTGACCTCCCCGCCGGTGACCGGAGCGCGGACCATATCCATCACGGTCAAGGCGATGCCGGAGGGGTTTCTGTCCAGCCACCTGGTGGACGGTGTGGCCCCGGGAACCGTGGTGCGGCTGGCTGCGCCGCAGGGGGAGTTCGTGTTGCCCGACCCCGCGCCGGCCGCGGTGCTATTCGTCACCGCCGGGTCCGGGATCACGCCGGTCATGGCGATGTTGCGGTCGCTGGCCCGCCGCGGACCCATCGCCGATGTCGTCCACCTGCATTCGGCGCCCACCGCGGCCGACGCGCTGTTCGCCGATGAGCTGGCCGCTTTGGCGCAGGATCACCCGGGTTACCGGCTGCTGTTGCGCACTACCCGAGACCAGGGGCGGCTGGAACTGCGCGGACCGGAAACCCTCGACGCTGAGGTGCCCGACTGGCGCGAACGTCAGACCTGGGCATGCGGGCCGACAGCGATGCTCGGCGACGCCGAACGTGTCTGGGCTGCAGCCGGAGTCGCCGACCAACTGCACGTCGAGCGGTTCGCGGTGGCGCGCAACGCGCCGGCTGGGGGCGGTGGCACCGTCACCTTCGCGGCCAGTGGCAAGAGTGTGACGGCGGACGCGGCGACAACGCTGCTCGAGGCCGGTGAGAGCGCCGGGGTATCGATGCCGTTCGGATGCCGGATGGGCATCTGCCAGTCGTGTGTGGTCTCGCTGGTGGGCGGACACGTTCGCGACCTGCGCACGGGTGCAGATCATGAGCCGGGCACTCGAGTGCAGACCTGCGTCAGCACGGCAGCCGGCGATTGCGAACTAGACGTCTGACGATTACCCGCTGGTAACCTACGGCAGCGTAGGTTACGATAGCGTAGGTATAGACGATGATGCGTTTCTGAAAGGCGGTCTGATGGCGGTAACCGACGTCGAGGTGTTCGCGCACCTCAGCGACGCCGACGTGGCGAACCTCGCCGCAGAACTGGACGCCATCCGCCGCGACGTCGAGGCCAGCCGCGGTGCGCGCGACGCCCGGTACATCCACCGCACCATCGCCGCCCAGCGCGCGCTCGAGGTGACCGGCCGGGTGCTGCTGGCCGCCGGTAACCGGCACTGGGCGCGCTGGGCCGGAACCGCCACCCTGGGCGTGGCCAAGATCGTCGAGAACATGGAGATCGGCCACAACGTCATGCATGGGCAGTGGGACTGGATGAACGATCCGGAGATCCACTCCACCGGCTGGGAGTGGGATATGGCCGGTGTCTCCAAGCACTGGCGCTTCACCCACAATTTCGCCCACCACAAGTACACCAACATCCTCGGCATGGACGACGATGTGGGTTACGGCGTAATTCGGGTCACTCGCGACACTCGCTGGCAGCGCTTCAACCTGCTCAACCTGTTCTACAACGCCATGTTGGCGATCGGGTTCGAGTGGGGAGTCGCGTTGCAGCACTTGGAGATCGGCAAGATCTTCAAAGGCCGCGACAGCCGCCAGGCGACCCTGGTCCGGCTGCGCGAGTTCGGCGACAAAGCCGGCCGGCAGGTGTTCAAGGACTACGTGGCGTTTCCGGCCCTGACCTCGCTGTCGCCCGGCGCAACGTTCCTCTCGACGGTGAAGGCCAATGCGATCGCCAATGTGATCCGCAACCTGTGGGCCAATGCGATCATCTTCTGCGGCCACTTCCCTGACGGCGCAGAGAAATTCACCAAGACCGACATGGTCGGCGAGTCGCAGGGGCAGTGGTATCTGCGGCAGCTACTGGGCAGCGCCAACATCGACGCCGGGCAGCCGATGCGGTTTATGAGCGGCAGCCTGTCGCATCAGATCGAGCACCACCTGTTCCCCGATCTGCCGAGCAACCGCTACCCCGAGATCGCGGTGCGGGTGCGTGCGGTGTGTGAGAAGTACGACCTGCCCTATACCTCCGGGCCGTTTCTGGTGCAGTACGCCAAGACTTGGCGCACCATCGCCAAACTGTCGTTGCCGGACCGCTTCCTGCGCGACACCGCCGATGACGCACCGGAGACCCGCAGCGAGAGGATGTTCGCCGAGCTGGGTTCGGAATTCACTCCCGTCGACCCGGTGACCGGTCGTCGTCGCGGGCTCAAGACTGCCATCTCGGCGGTGCGGGGCTGGCGTCGTGACAAGAAGGTCGATCTGGCTGCCTGAGCCGCTGTCGCGTTGCTGCATCGTCGCGTTGCTGCGTCGGGGTAGGCGGCGCCTCACCCAACGCAGCTAGCGGGACGGTCGCCTGCTCGTCCCGGGTTTGGCTCGATCCGGCTTCGCGTATGCCGCGCCCGAGCAAATCAGGGCGCGGCATACGCGAATGGAGCGGGATCTTGCCCGGTCAGCCGCCAGACGGCGGCCGCCCGACCATCATCGGCCGGAACCCGTAGCGGGGGGTGCCAAAGGCGCCGAACCCGCCGCGGCCGCCGGCGCCACCGGCACCCGCCATCGGCACCCCGCCTAGGGCACTGTGGCCGGCCTCGCCGGCCGCGACCCCGGCGGAGCCGGCGTAGCTGGCCAGTTGGACCGGGGCAGAGTGGACGGCGGCCGCGGGGAGCGCGGCGGCCCAGGTCGGCGGCACCGACAGCGGGCCCACCAGCGAGGCATGCCCGATGGTTCCGGCGACTCCGGCACCGACGCTCTTGGCGGCACCTTCAGCTGCCTTGGCGGCGCCTTCGGCGACCTTTTCGACAGCTTTGGTCGCGGGGACCAGCGAATGCGACAGGCCGTCCATGTCCTTGAACGCGGTGGTGAAAAGTCGCATGGGCGACACCATCCGGATGAACATGTCGAATGGGCTGGACGCACTCAGCGTGGGCGATCCGGTCAGGCCTCGCATCAGATCGCCGAGCATGCCGTTGAACGTGATGGTCGATCCGTCCCACGTGATTGGATTGAGCAGATCTTCGATCAAGTTGGATGCGGCTGGGCCGGCGAGGCTACCGAGCTGACCGGGCAACGTCGAGATCATGGACGCCAGCGTCTCGGCGTCGGTCGCGGTTGCAGTCCCGACGGCAAGGGCAACGGCGGCCTCCTGGGCTGCCACCCCAGCCGGGTTGACGGTGGGGGCCGGCGCCGTGAACGGCGTCAACTGCGATGCGGCTGCCGATTGTCCGGCATAGCCATACATGGTGGTGGCGTCCTGCACCCACATCTCGCCGTAGGCGGCTTCGGTAGCCGCGATCGCCGGCGTGTTCTGCCCCAGGACATTCGTCGCCATCAATGACATCAGTGTCTCGCGGTTGGCCTCGACCACCGCCGGCGGAACCGTCGAGGCAAAAGCCGCATCGTGAGCGGCGGCCGCAGCACCCGTTTGGGCTGCCACCTGCTCAGCCTGCGCGGCGGCCCGGTTGAGCCACTCCAGGTGCGGTTCGAACGCCTTCGCCATCGCGGCCGCAGCCGGCCCGTGCCAGTCCGCGCTCAGGTCGGCCAGCACAGTCGTGTAACTGGCGGCCGTGGTGTAGATCTCGGCGCCGAGGGTCTCCCAAGCGCGGGCAGCGGCCCACAGTGGCGCCGAGCCGGCGCCGGAGTACATCAGTGCGGAGTTGATCTCAGGCGGCAGTGTGCCGAAGTCCATAGCGTCGACCTAGCTCTAGGAGACCGCAGCCGCGTTTGCGGCCTCGGTGGCGTCGTAAGAACGAGCGCTGATGTTCAACACCATTTCCAGCATCTGCCGCATGGCCGTGGCTTGGGCGCTGACCTGCTGGTAGAGCTCGGCATGCGCGGCGAAAGTGGTGGCTGTCAGAAGCGACACCGGGTCGGCGCCCGCGGGGGTGATCTGGGTGGTGGGGGCAGCCGCAGCTGCGTTTCCGGCTTGCATGTCCGCGGTGATGGCCTGCAGCTCTCGGGCGCTCGCGGCCAGTACCTCCGGCTGTGTAACAACGGTCGACACGTCTATCTCCTTTTCGCCTGCAATCACGTACAGGGACTTGGCAGGAACCTTCCAGGACATTGCCAGGTTAGGGAGCGAGGCGCGGGCCACAAAAGCGCCTACACCCTTTGTTCACCAGTACGGAACCAATGTTCATCGGCTGGCCGAAGGCGTTTGATTCGATGACGCCTGCCGTTCACTTTGGGCCCGCGGTTCACCATGTGAGGGCGGTCAATGGGTGCGTTCCCCGCGACCGTCAGCCCTCGCGCAACACCGTCAGCAGTCGGCGCGCCGCTTCGACACGGCGCTGCGCTACGCCGGTCAGATCGTCCAGCGCGCATTCGGGATCGGCCGGTGGTCCCAGGTGGCCACAGCCGCGAGGACAGTCGTCGATGGTCTCAGCGAGGTCGGAGAATGCCAGCAGCACGTCGTCGGGTGCGATGTGGGCCAGGCCGAACGAGCGGATCCCCGGGGTATCGATCACCCAACCCGAGCCGGACAGCCGCAGCGCCACCGATTGGGTGGAGGTGTGCCGACCCCGGCCGATGTCAGTGACCCTTCCGACAGCCCGATCAGCTTCGGGGACAAGGCGATTCACCAACGTTGATTTGCCGACGCCGGAGTGTCCCAAGAGCACCGTCACTTGGGATTGCAGCAGGGGGGCGACCGCGTCGAGCGGGTCGTCGCGGCCCGCGGTGACCACTGTGAGGTCCAGGTCGGCGAACTGGCCGGCGAAGGGCGCCGGATCCGCCAGGTCAGTTTTGGTCAGGCACAGAATCGGCGCCAGCCCCCCGGCATAGGCGGCGATCAGCGCCCGATCGACCAGTCCCGTCCGTGGCGGGGGATCGGCCAGCGCCACCACGATCAGCAGCTGGTCGGCGTTGGCGACCACCACCCGCTCGGTGGGGTCCGTGTCATCGGCGGTGCGCCGCAACACCGTTCGTCGTGGTCTGCGCCGCACGATGCGGGCCAGGGTGTCGGGCCGGCCGGACAGGTCGCCGACCACGTCGACGCGGTCGCCGACCACGATCGGGGTTCGACCCAATTCGCGGGCGCGCATCGCGGTGACCTGAAGATCGGCCGGGCCGTCGGGGCCGTCTAGGACACAACCCCAGCGGCCGCGATCGACGCTGACCACCATGGCCGACCGGGCGTCGGCGTGCCCGGGACGGATTTTGGTGCGAGGCCGCGAGCCGCGGCCGGAGCGGACTTTGACGTCGGATTCGTCGTAGTCCTCCGGTTTCAAGCGCCGGCCCCCGCGTCGGCGAGCATGTCCGCCCACATCCGGGGGAATGCGGGCAGCGTTTTGGCGGTGGTCTCGATGTCCTCGACCTCGACACCGGGGACCCGAAGCCCGATGATCGCACCGGCGGTGGCCATCCGATGGTCGGCGTAGGAATGCCAGATTCCGCCGTGTAACGGGGTCGCGGTGATCAGCAGGCCGTCGGGTGTCTCGACACTGTCGCCGCCCAGGCGGTTGATTTCGGTCGTCAGCGCGGCCAGCCGGTCGGTCTCGTGCCCGCGCAGGTGCGCGATGCCGCTCAGCCGTGACACCGAGCCCGGGGCGGCCAGGGCAGCCAGTGCCGCCACCGTCGGGGTGAGCTCGCCGACGGCGCGCAGATCCACGTCGAAGCCACCGTAGCTGCTCGGGCCCTCCACCTGCAGGTGCGCATCAGCGTGGCTCACCCGGGCTCCGGTCGCACCGAAGATCTCGATGATGGCGCCGCTGGGCTGCACGCCGACGGCCGGCCAGTCGGCGATACGGACGCGGCCACCGGTGACCACCGCGGCCGCCAGAAACGGGGTGGCGTTGGACAGGTCGGGTTCGATCTCCCAGTTGCGGGGCGTCGCCGTCGCCGGTGTGACCCGCCAGCGGTTCGGGACGGCGTCGTCAACTTCGATACCGGCCTGGCGCAGCATCGCGACCGTCATCGCGATATGCGGGGCGGACGGCAGGGTGGCCCCGGTGTGCACCACGGTCAGCCCCTCGTCGAACGCGGCGGACACCAGCAGCAGGCCGGAGACGAACTGCGATGACGCGGAGGCGTCGATCCCCACGGTGCCGCCCGCGACGGAGCCGGTGCCGTGGATCCCGAACGGCAGTCCGTCGCCCTCGACCGCGATACCCAGGCTGCGCATCGCATCCAGCAGCGGCGCGATCGGCCGGGCCCGGGCCTGTTCGTCCCCGTCGAACGTGACGGTGACGGTGCCCAGCGCGGCCAGCGGCGGCACGAACCGCAGCACGGTGCCGGCGAGGCCACAGTTCAGGCGGATATTCGGTTCAGGGTCGATCTTGCCGCTGACTGTCACATGGTGAGCTACCGCCTCAACCCGCAGGCCCAGGCCGCGCAGAGCATCGAGCATCAGGTCGGTGTCGCGGCTGCGCAGGGCGCCGGAGAGGGTGGAGACACCGCCACCGCTTGCTGCGGCCAGGGCGGCCAGCACCAGCGCACGATTGGTCTGCGACTTCGAGCCGGGCACGGTCACCGTCGCGTCGATAGGGGCGGTGGGCGTCGGTGCCGGCCAAGTCGTCACGGTTTCATCCTGCCAGCGTCCGCCTCCAGAGCTGGTACCGGCGGTTCAGCGAGCCTCGACGGAGGAGAGGCGAAGCTGGGGCCGGCGCATGAGACCGGCGGTTCAGCGAGCCTCGATCGGGTTCTTTGCCGGTTCGCTGCCTGGTATCACCCAACTGTTTACCCAGCATCATTAGTGTCTGCGGCATGGCTCTGGCGGCGGGCTCGATTTTTGCTGAGTACACCATCTTGAAACTGTTGGGTGCCGGCGGGATGGGCAAGGTTTACCTTGCGCAGCACCCCCGGCTGCCCCGACGCGAAGCGCTGAAGGTTCTGCGCCGGTCCTTGAGTGCCGACGATGAGTACGAGGAGCGGTTCCGGCGTGAGGCCGAAGCCGCCGCGGTGCTGGTGCACCCGAACATCGTGCGCGTGCATGACCGCGGCGAATACCGCGGCCGGTTGTGGCTCTCGATGGAATACATCGAGGGTGAGACGCTCGGCGAGCTCATCACCCGCAAGTTCCCGGCTGGCATGCCTGCTCAGATCGTCATTCCGATCGTCGCGAGCATCGCCGATGCCCTGGACTACGCCCACGGGCAGGGGGTGGTGCACCGCGACGTCAAACCCAGCAACATCTTGGTGACCGAGGACGGCGACGAAGTTCTGACCGCCGTTCTGGCCGACTTCGGTATCGCCCGGCAACTGAGCGGACCCACCGGACTGACCGCCAGCAATCTTGCCATCGGCACCATCGCCTACGCCGCCCCCGAACAACTGATGGGTGCCGAAGGTCTGGAATGTGCCGACCAGTACGCGTTGGCTGCTACCACCTTTCAGATGCTGACCGGAGTACCGCCCTATCAGCACGAGAACCCGGTGACGGTGATCAGTCATCACCTGAACACCCCGCCGCCGCTGCTCAGCGATCGGCGTCCAGAGCTACAACAGTTCGACGACGTGCTTGCCGCTGCGCTGGCCAAAGACCCCGCCGAGCGATTCCGGGACTGCTCGGACTTCGTTGCAGCCCTGGCCGAACAACTTGGCGATCCGGATGCCGATGACGAGTCCGACTCCGCCAAGACGGTCGTGCGGGGCGTTCCGCGGGCGCTACCGGCACCTCCGCCGAGCCGGTTTTCGAAACTGGCCCGGCCCGCTGTCCTGGTGCCCTTGGGGCTGGCCGTGGTGGGATCGGTAGCCGCCATCGCCCCGCGACTGCTGGCTGAGGAGCCGGCCGACACGGCGGCGACCGCCGCCGGTGGCGCACCTGCGGCGGCCGTGGCGCCACCTCCCAAGGCACCGGCATTTGAGGGGACCTACCGCGTCGACGCCAACCGGGCCGGGGAGAAGTACAACGGCGTCCCCAACCCCGAGCCACCCAACGTGAGCACCTGGTGGGCCGTCAAATCCTCCTGTGACGACTCGGCATGCACGGCGTCGGCGATGATGCTGGACGCGAAGGATCACCGAAAGACGGTGAAGACGCCGTCGGGTGGCAATGAATTAGCCCTTGAATTCACCGGCGACACCTGGCAGTCACAGCCGCAGACATTGCAGACCCCATGTGTAGCTGTAGACGGGCGACAGGACAATCAGACCACCACCCAGGTGCTCACACTGGAGCCGACCATCCCGGGCGTCCTGCACGGCGCGATGGTCGCCACGGTGGAAAGCAACGAGTGCGGCCAGCGCGGAGCCCAGATCTGGGTTCCGGTGGTAGCCAGCCGATTCGGTGATCTTCCGGCGGGCATCAACCCGTCCGTCGAGACGGCAAAGCCGGCCAAGCCGGCCTGATCATCTCGGGACCGAACAGCTCGACTTTGCATCACTAGAAAAATTAGCGCGCACTATTGTGCGTTCGCTATCTATGTTAGTTTCCGAGCAATTCAAGGCTGCCCGACGGCTTTCGCATGGGCGCAGTCCGCCTCGTCGCACGGCAAAGGAGCGCAGGCCATGCAGCGGACCATTTCCGCGCCGGTTTATCGTCTACCACTGCACACGCCCGATCGGGCTACCCGAAGGAGAACCCAGTGAGTCACGTACGCGGCCCCTTGTGCGCTGTTGCCATTGCCGTGGTGGGTGCGGGCTTGATCGCGCCCACGGCGGCGGCCGCGCCGTCAACCGCCCTGCAGATTTCGGGATTGCAGCTGTCCGCCAATGAAATCGCGACTCCGCCACTGGGCGGCGGCACGGCGTTCATCATCGGCGGCAGTGGGTTGGCCACGCCCGGGCCGTCGTACGTGGCCGCCGCTACGTCGATGTATCTGGAGCCGCTCGGCTTCACCGGCACCACGCAGGTGCTCACCATGCCCCAACAGCTCTACCCGTTCTTGGGTCCGTTCGGCGGAACGCTGGATGAATCGGTAGCGCAGGGCCAGCAGATCCTCTACGAGGCGATCATGGCTCAGTACCAGAACGGAGACCTCAGCGCGGAGAACCCCGCTGTCGTTTTCGGCTGGTCGCAGGGCGCCGTCATCGAGTCGATGGCTCAGTACCAGCTTGCGGAAGCAGGCGTGCCCAGTGACTACGTGCGTTTCGTGATGATCGGCGACGTCAGTGCGCCGAACGGTGGCATGCTCTCGCGCTTCAATCTGCCCGAACTCGGGCCGGTGAGCCTGCCGAGTCTGGGGCTGACGTTCAGCGGGGCAGGACCGTCTGATCTGTACCCCACCGAGGTCTACAACCGGGAATACGATGGCTTCGCCGACTTCCCGCAGTATCCGATCAACTTCTTGTCGGTTCTCAATGCGATCCTGGGAATTGCGTTCCAGCACACCACCTATCTGGGCCTGACCGCCGATCAGATCGATAACGCGATCCTGCTTCCGAATGCATCGCCGGATTCGCTGACCGACTACTACATGATTCCGGCCGAGGGATTGCCGCTGCTGTATCCGCTGCTGTTCTTCGGAAGCGGTGGGCAGGCGCTCTACGATCTGCTCGAGCCGGTGACGCGCATCCTGGTGAATCTCGGCTACGGCGATATCGAGCACGGCTGGAGTCAAGGACCCGCCGATGTGGCGACCCGGTTGGCTTTCCTGCCGGACTCAGCCACCCTGGCGGCTCTGATGCAAGAACTTCCGCAGGCGCTGAGCAACGCCTGGCAGCAAGGCGTCGCCGACTTCTTCGACGAGATCTTGCACCCGACCACCGCGCCGCCAGCCTTCATGGCCGAGATGGAGGGATTCATCAACGCCATCTCTGACACCCAGACGGCGGACTTCTTCTCGTACTTCCCCACGCTGGACGATATTTTCGGCACCTTCCCACCCCATACCGGCATTCCGCTGCTGGATGTGGGCAGTGCGTTGTTGTTCAACCTCCCGCAGGTCAACTACGACGTCTTCACCTCGATACTGGCCGACAGCAACCTCCTGGACGCTCTGGGCACCACACTGGCGCTCGACATGGGCATCCTGCCGCTTGCTGTGCTCGGTGCGCTGCTCTGATCTGCGCCGAGGCCGGCCCGGGGCTTACCCGGCGCTGGGCGGCCGGTTCATCACCCGGTGGCGGTAGCCGTATCGGGGAACGAACCGGAAACCGGTCGGCCCGCCGTTGGCGGCGGCACTGGCCCCGGGCAGACCGGCCATACCGGCCATGCCGGCCATACCGCCACGCGGCATCGCGCCGGACTCCGCAGCTGCCATCCGGCTGGAAACCAGTGTCGCGGCAGCCTGATTGGCTGAAGTAGGAGCCATCGGCCAGCTCTGCGGCACCGATAACAATCCGACCTGGACGCCCCGGCCCACGGCGACCGACGGCGACGCGGCGCCGAATCCCGGGGTGTAGGAGGCTGCGGTTCCCGCCTTCGCGACGTCGGCCACCTTGGTCAGTTCGGTGAAGAACGCTCTGGCGTCCGCCACCGCCTGACCCGATACCTCGTGACCGTTGAGACCCTGGCCGACCATGTCGATGAGCCGGAACGGGCCCATGGCCGAGTTGCTGTAGCGGGTGACTGTGGTCAACGGAGTCACCAGCTGTTGCAGGAATGCGGTCCACGGCGACGCGGCTGCGGGGGGTGCGGTGCCCGCACCCGGAACCGTGGGCGTCGCGGTGGCCGCGCCCGCCTGAGTGAGCGACTGCAAGGATGTCAGCCCCTGCGACGTTGCCTGGGAGGTTGCCTGCGCCGCCGCCGAGTTGCTGATGGCCTCGGTAGTCGCGGTGGCCTGCCCCGCTTGCGCACCGGGATTGGTGGTCTGCGGCGGCGAGGTGAACTGCGTCAGTTGCGAAGCCGCCGCGGAACCGCCCGCATAGGTATACATCGCGGCGGTGTCCTGGGCCCACATCGCCGCGTAGTGGGCTTCGGTAGCTGCGATGGCCGCGGCGTTCTGGCCGAAGAAGTTGGTGGCGACCAACGCCATCAGTTGAGCCCGGTTGGCGAACACCATCTGTGGCGGCACGGTCATCGCGAACGCGGCTTCGAAGGCGGCCGCCGCGGCCTTGGCCTGCATGGCCGCCTCTTCGGCTTTCGCTGCCGTCATCTTGAACCAGTTGGTGAAAGGCAGTGCCGCCGCAGCCATGGCGGCCGCCGACGGTCCACGCCAGGGACCGCTGGTCAGATCCGCAATGGCCATGTCCACCGCGGCCGCGGTCACGCTCAATTCTTGGGCCAAGACGTCCCAGGCCCCCGCTGCTGCCAACATCGGACCGGAGCCGGCTCCCGCATACATGCGCGTGGAATTGACCTCCGGAGGCAGTGCCCCGTAGTCGATCACCAAGTCCCCTCGGGCCTATCCGCCGAACGGACGACGTGGCATGACGGTCAACGCGGTTCCGTAGCGCGGACCGCCGAAACCGCGGAAGCCGGCGCCGGCCGCGCCCGCGGCCGGAATGCCAGGCATGCCAGGCATTCCCGTCGGCGGTGCAATCGGAGCCCCGCCCAGGATCCCGCCTGCGGACGGCAGTGCCGCTGCGGCAGCGGGGCCGACCGGAACCCAGGAGCCGCCGGAGACCGGGCCCAGGGTGGACGCTGCCGCCATCGGCGGAACCCACGCTGCCGGCACCGAGAGGCCACCGACTGCGCCGGCGGCACCGCTGGCCGCGCTCGCCGCGCCGGACGCCGCGCTGGCGGCACCGGAGGCCGCTCCGGCGGCTCCCGACGACGCTGCCTTCGCACCGTCGGCAAATAGCTTCTGCAGACCGAGCACACCGCTGACACCACGCCACACCGCACAGACGTTGTTCGACTGCAGGTTGGAGCTGGTGACCAGCTGGGTCATCAGCTGGTTGCTCAGGTTGTAGTTCGGGTCGTTGAGGACGTCTTGAGCCGGGTTGCCCGTGCTCTGGGCCGAGTTCGCCAGGCTCTGCAGGACGCCCGAAGCCTTGGTGGCTTGGGTGGCCGTGGCGCTGCCGGCCGCCGAGGCGACCGCATTGGCATTCGCAGCGTCGCCAGCCGGGTTGGTCGGGTTGGGCGGCGCGGTGAATTCGTTGAGCTGCGTCGCTGCGCTGGACTGGGCGTGGTAGCCGTACATCGCAAGCGTGTCCTGCGCCCACATTTCGCCGTGCTCGGCTTCGGTGGCCGCGATCGACGGGGTGTTCTGACCGAGGATGTTGGTGGCGACCAGCTGCTGCAGCAGTTCGCGGTTCGCGGTGACGGCCACCGGCGGCACGGTCTGGGCGTGTGCCGTCTCGTAGGCGGCCGCAGCGGACCGACCCTGCATGGCGGCCTGCTCGGCCTGCGCTGCGGTGAGCTCCATCCAGTTGATGTAGGGCGCTGCTGCGGTCGCCATCGACGTCGAGGCCGATCCGAGCCATTCCTCGGAGGTCAGCTGGCTGATGACCGCGCGGTACTCGGCCGCAACAGATTTCAGTTCGGCGGCTAGCGCGCTCCACGCCGACGCTGCCACGACCATGGGCTCCGAGCCGGGCCCGGAGTAGATCATGGTGGAGGTCACTTCAGGCGGCAACGACAAGTAGTTCATCGCGGTGACCTAACCGGCCGCTGCTGCGTTGGCAGCCTCGGTTGCGGCGTAGGCGTTGGCTCCGCTGCTCAGGGCGTTCACGAACATCTCGTGGACAGCCACCGCCTGCGCGCTCACGGCCTGGTAGGCCTGGGCATGGGTGGCGAACTGGGCGGCGGTCAGCGCGGATACCTCGTCGGCGGCGGCCGGCACCACGCTGGTGGTGGGTGCCGCGGCCGCGGCACTGTGCGCGGCCATCGACGAACCGATGGCCCGCAGGTTGGCGACGGCGGCCAGCAACGCTTCGGGTTGCGTTGTGACGAACGACATGAAGGCTCCTCGTCGAGGTCTTTCCCTTTTCCGCGATCGCCATATTGCGGATCGCGTACGCCCTTGAGCGCAGACCCGACGCTATGCGATCTGACGCCCGACACACAGCCGCGAAGGGCACTTTTCGGAGACTGTCAGCAGTTGTTCATTGACAGTTGGAAAAGGCACCCGAAACATTCACCGAGCAGCCCTCTGGCGTTGGTTTGTCTTCACCTGTTGTTCACTTTGCCGACGCGGCGTCAGCTAACAAGCGCAGGGTGGATTCTCGCCCCGGCGTGCTGGCCGGGTCGGCGCCCCGCCGGGCGGATGCGACCGGATTGAGCATCAACTCGTCCACGCCGAATCGGTCGGCCAGTTCCCGCAGTTGCGTGAGCGCCTCGGCCGGCGTTCCGATGACCGCACGCGAGAGCTCGCCCTGCGCGACGCGGTGTTGCTCCGGTGTCAGGGCCGCCTGCTGGGCGTCCTCGACCAGTTCCAGGCGGCCTGCTGGATGTCCGGTCGCCGTCTGAGCCTGCAATCGCAGGTACGGACGAATCAAAGCCATTGCCTCGTCGCGTGTTTCGGCGACCACGGTGTTGACGGTCAGGAACGCCGTCGGCTGGTCGGCAAGCTCGCTCGGGACGAACTGCGACCGGTAGAACACCAGTGCCTCGTCGGTGTGCTCGCCGAACAGGTGATGCCCGAAAACGTAGGGCAGCCCCTGGGCCGCGGCGACTTGAGCCGACTGCATCGAGGAGCCCAGCACGAACACGCGTGGCCTCGACACCGCGTGCGGCGTCGACCTCAAGTTGTAGCTGCGGTCCGCCAGCTGCACAGCCACTCCCGCGGTGCTGAGCAGGGCGATCACGTCGGCGAGATTCTCGGGAAAATCATTGAGGCCCTGGTTGTCGCGATCGCCGCGCCCGCCGCGCAACACCGCTGATGCCACCGGATCGGCGCCGGAGGCGCGTCCGATGCCCAGGTCAATACGGCCGGGATGTGCGGCCTCCAGCAGCGCGAACTGCTCGGCCACAGCCAGGGGCGCGTGATTGGGCAGCATCACCCCGCCCGAGCCCACGCGGATACGTGAGGTGGCGGCGGCGATCATCGCGGTAAGTACCGCCGGGCTGGTGGCGGCTACCGAGGGAATGTTGTGGTGCTCGGCGACCCAATAGCGGGTGTAGCCGAGATCGTCGGCGACCTTCGCCAGTCGCATCGTTGCCGCCAGCGCATTCGAAGTGGACTGGTCGGTGCGGACCGGTGTGAGATCGAGGACGGAGAGGCGCACAGCGGCGATCTTGCCATCACCTGGGCGACTGTCGCCGTTCGTACACCGTGCGTTCTAATTTCGTTAACCAGACTCGCGCACAGTTGTGGGCGATGAACAGCGATACCGAGCTCGGCGGCGCGCCACCGGCAAGTCCTCCCGAGCCGTGGGAGATCGGCCGTCCGCAGCCGGTGGTGCAGCAACTGGTGGCTTGCGGAGCGCTGCGCGGGGAGGTCCTCGACCCCGGAACCGGATCGGGTCACCACGCGATTCACTATGCAGCCCATGGGTATTCGACCACGGGGCTCGACCATTCCCCGGCTGCTATCGCGGTCGCGCGGCGTAACGCGGCCCAAGCCGGCGTGACGGTGAACTTCCAGGTGGCCGACGCGGTCGACCTCGACGGGTTCGACGGCCGGTTCGACACCGTGGTCGACAGCGCGTTCTACCACCTGTTCCAGGACGATGAAGAAACTCAGGTGCGCTACGCGCGCAACCTGCACCGGGCGACCAAGCCTCAAGCCCGGTTGTTCATGTTCGAAGCCGGCCGCCACAACGTCAACGGCTGGCAGTTGGACGGGCTCTCGCCCGAGCGCTTCGGCCCGCTGCTCGAATCCGCCGGGTGGCGTATCGAGCACATCGGTCCCACGACCTATCAGGGGATTTTCGAACCCACTGCCTTCACCGACATGATCGCGGTGATGGAGGCGATGGGTCGCGAGGACCTGGTGGCAGGTGTCCGCGCGCTGGCCGAGCGGTTCGCCTACCTGCAACCGCTGCTGGTAGATAACCTGGTGCACATGCCGTTCTGGGCGGTCACCGCCACCCGGATCGATTAGCTGTCACCATGGAGCTATGTGCGGGCGTTTCGCGGTAACCACCGATCCGGCGTTGCTGGCTGCGCGTATCGATGCGATCAACGAGATGCCGGTCGGCGTCGACGCCGGCCCGAACTACAACGTGGCCCCCACCGACGGCATCGCGACCCTGGTCAGCCGGCACTCCGAGCCGCCGCATGGGCCCGGCGGTTCGGCGAGGTTCGACGTAGCAGAGGCGAAGCGGCGGCCACCGCATAACCCCGGCGACCAACCGACTCGACGGCTCCGGCAGATGCGCTGGGGACTGGTGCCGCCGTGGACCAAGGCCGGCCCGAACGGGGCACCGGCGCCGGGCGGCCCATTGCTGATCAACGCCCGCGCCGACAAGATCACCACCTCACCGGCGTACTCCGCGTCCGCGCAGCGGCGGCGCTGCCTGGTGCCGATGGACGGCTATTACGAATGGCGCGCAGAGCCCCAAGGTCGCAAGAAACCGTTCTACATCCACGGTGACGGCGCGATGCTGTACGCGGCCGGTCTGTGGTCGGTCTGGCGCCCCGATCGTCTCTCCGACGCGCTGCTCAGCGTCGCAATCATCACTACCGCGGCAGTCGGGGAACTGGCCGGCATTCACGACCGGATGCCGCTGTTGCTGGCCGAAAACCATTGGGACGCTTGGCTGGATCCCGACGCCGCGATCGACACCGCGTTGCTGGCCCGCCCGCCGGACGTGGCCGGGATCGCGGTGCGTGAGGTCTCGACGTTGGTCAACAGCGTGCGCAACAACTCACCCGAGCTGATCGCACCGGTCGAGCCACATCCCGAGCAGGCCTACCTGCTTTAACGTCCGACCAGACCCCGTTTCTCCAGCGCGTACTCCTCGGCAGTGAGAATCCCGGCGTTGCGTAGTTCGGCCAGCTCGCGCAGCTCGATGTCGGCGCCCATCAACAGACCGAACGCCGAGGACGCGGGCAACTTCGGCAGCTCGTCGGGCCGCGATACCGGCGGCGGGGTGACGGTACCGGCGGTCGGGATGCGGTGACCCCGGGCGGCGCCGGCCCCGGCTCGCCCGGCCACGCCGGCTGCGGCCATCCCTGCCGCTGGGATCACCGTCTCACCGGCGGCCACGGCCGGGACAGCGGAGGTGGCGGCGGCCGTACCGGCGGACACCAGCGACATACCTAGCTGCGGCGCCACCGCCGCCGGTGCGGCCGACGCCCAGGCCAGCGGCACCGACAGCCCGCTGATCGAGGTCGCCGAGGCCAGATTGGCCGAGAGCGGCAGCGCGCCGGCCATCGCAGCCCGCAGCAACTCCTGGCCCACCTCGGCGGCGCCCATCGCATCGATCAAGAACGTCCCAAGCGCGTCGACGCCGAACGTGCCCATCGAGTCGACAACCAGCTCGACACCGGCGATGCCGACCTCGATCGCGGGCTCGCTGAGCAAGAGTGCGTCCGCACCAATGGCCTCAGCCAGGGCGGACGAGGACTCCAGCGCATGGGTCAAAGTGGTGATGACGCCTTCGCCGTGGCCCTCCGAGCTGGTGGCGGCCGCCTGCATGACGGCCGCTGACTGCGCCGACGTAGCGGCGGAGTTGGTGGTGCGCGGCGGCTGCCTGAACGGGCTCAGCCTGCCGGCGGCGGCGGCACCGGCGGCATAGCCGTACATGGCGGTGGCGTCCTGGGCCCACATCTCGTAGTAGTGGGCCTCGGTGGCCGCGATAGCGGGAGTGTTCTGGCCCAGGAAGTTGGTCGCGACCAGGGTCATCAGCAGGCTGCGGTTGGCGGCGATGACCGGCGGCGGCACGGTCATGGCGAAAGCTGACTCGTAGGCGGCGGTGGCGGCGCGGGCCGCGAGGGCGGTCTCCTCGGCCTGGATCGCGGCGGTGTGCAGCCATTGGGCGTACGGTGCTGCGGCGGCGGCCATGGCCCGCGCGCTGGGGCCGGCCCAACCGGAGGCCAGTTCGGTGAGCACCGAGGCGTAGGCGAGTCCCGCGCTGTGTAGCTCGGCGCCCAGCGCATCCCAGGACGATGCCGCGGCGAGCATGGGGCCGGCGCCGGCACCGGAGTACATCCGGCCGGAGTTGACCTCCGGTGGCAACAATGCGAAATCCATGGGGGCTACCGGCCGAGAAGGCGCTGCTTTTCCCGGGTGAACTCTTCTTCGGTGAGGATCCCGGCATCGCGCAGATCGGCTAGTTCCCGCAGCTCACCGGAGATCCGGGTGATAGGGCCGTGCAACGGCCGTACCGGCGGTTTTCTCGGCTTCTCGGTTTGTTCGCGCTGTTTGACCATGGCGCGCGGTGCCCGTTTGGGGGCGGCTTTCGGGTTAGTGGTAGCGGCGCGTCCCCGCCCGAGGCCCGCGGTGGCCCGGCCGGCCAGCCCGGCGGCACCGATGGCAGCCAACGGCAGTGCGGAGGCCCCGGCCGCGGCGGTGGGGACTGCAGCTTGCGCGGCGGTAGGCAATGCAGCGCCGAACTGCTGGATCACGGTGGTCGTCGGCGCCGCGGTGGCCCAGGCCTGCGGCACCGACAGCCCGCTGAGCGTGGCCGCCTCACCCATCTCGGCGCTCACCGGAGTGAGCGCGCCGGTCAGCGCCATCTCCGGCAGCAGTTCGCTCTCGATCTCGCCGACGCCGATCAGGTCGATCCCGAAGGTGCCGGCCGCGTCCACGCCGAAGGTACCGGCCGAGTCGATGACGAAAGTGCCGAACAGGCTGGAGGCCAATGCCAGGTAGGACGCCGCCAGCCCGGGCTCCATTGCCGCCGCTGAACCGATGGAACTCGTCAGCGTCGTATTGGATCCCGCTGCCGCCGATCCTGGCGCACCGAGACCCTGCAGCGCCTGGGTGATCGCCGCAGCCGCGGAATCGGCGTGGCCGCCTGCCGTGGTGGCTGTGGCCTGGCCTACCGCTCCGGCCTGATTCGCCGTGCCGGTGGGATTGGTGGTGCGCGGGGGCTGGGTGAACGGAACCAGCCTGGTGGCGGCAGCGGAGCTGGTGGCGTAGCCGTACATGGCGGTGGCGTCCTGGGCCCACATCTCGTAGTACTGGGCGTCGGTGGCCGCGATGGCGGCCGTGTTCTGACCCAGATAGTTGGTGGCTAGCAGCGACATCATCTGAGTGCGGTTGGCGGTGACCGCCGGGGGAGGCACGGTCATCGCGAACGCCGCATCGTAGGCGGCGGCCGCCGTCCGGGCCGACGAAGCGGTGTGTTCGGCCTGGGCGGCGGTGGCATGCATCCATTGGGCGTACGGTGCCGCGGCGGCGGCCATCGCGGCGGCGCTGGGGCCGGCCCAGCCGGCGGACAGCTCATCGATCATCGAGTCGTAGGCCAGACCCGCGCTGTTCAGTTCGGCGGCCAGGGCGCTCCAGGCGGCGGCAGCGGCCAGCAAAGGCTGTGCTCCGGCACCCGAATACATCCGGCTTGAGTTGACCTCTGGTGGCAGAATCGCGAAATCCATTGTCAGATAAGCCTGTTATTAGTAGGCGTCATGGTGCCTCCTGAATTTCCCGGTTCGCGCCCAGTGCGGCAGGTCACCGGGCGCACTCGGACTCCGTGACCGTAAACAGTGAACTTGAAGTGAACCTGAAGAACGCGGCGGTGAGCGCAAGCCGGGCCCGTCGGGCCTCCCCATCGCGGCGCGACGGTGTTATCAATGGACCATGGCCGATTCCCGGTCCGCCGACCGTCGCGGCGGTACCCCCTTCAGCGTGGGAACGCCGCGGGTCCTAGTGGTCGAGGACTCCGAGGCCATCCGCGAGATGGTCAGCGAGGCGCTGGCCGACGCCGGCTACCTCACCGGCACCCAGCCCGACGGCCACGGCCTGGAGGAGGTGCTGGACGGATTCCGGCCGGATCTGGTGGTCCTCGACGTCATGCTGCCGGGACGCGATGGCTTCGCGCTGATGGATGTGATCCTGCGCTGGGGTGAAGTGGGGGTGGTGTTGCTCACCGCGCGCGACGGCTTACCCGACCGGCTGCGCGGTCTTGACGGCGGCGCCGACGACTACGTGGTCAAGCCGTTCGAGTTGGCCGAGCTGGTGTCGCGGGTCGGTGCGGTGCTACGTCGGCGGGGCCGGCTACCGGCTGCCGTGCAGTTCGGGGATCTGCTGGTCGATGTCGACGCCGGGGTGGCCGCCCGCTCCGGCACCCCTCTGGGTCTGACCGCCACCGAGCTGCGGGTGCTGGTCTACCTTGTCGAACAGCGCGGTCGTATCGTCAGCAGCGCGCAGATCCTCAACGCGGTATGGGGCTATGAGGCATACGACCCCAACCTGGTGCAGGTCCACATCAGTGGGTTGAGGCAGAAGCTCGAGGCGCACGGACCACGAATCCTGCATACCGTGCGCGGGATCGGCTACCGGCTGGAACTTTCGGGTTCATGACCGCCACTCCCTCGCTGCGGCGCCGCCTGACGCTGATGGTGCTGGCGTTGCTCGTCATGCTGATGCTGGCGATGGGGCTGGTGATCAATGCCAGTTTGACTTCGCTGGCAACCCGCAGCGTCCACGAACGACTGGCAGCGGCGACGGCTCGGGCGGATTCCCTTGTAGCACTGGGCATCTCGGCTGAACAGGTGTCCGAACAACTCAACGGCGGCATCATCGCCGCACTCGTGGTCACCGCCGCCGGCACCAGCTACGGTGACCCCGCGATCGAGCCCGACGCGACCACCGGATCGAAGTTTCCGGCCCCGCCGCTCGAGCCCGACGACACCGCGACAGTCCTGGTGCATCCCCTGGCCAACGGCGACCGGGTGATCCTGGTCGCCGACACCACGGAGTCCGACGAGACGCTGCGCCGATTGCGGCGCTTGATGGTCGAGGCCGGTCTGGGGACCTTGCTACTGGCATCAACCTTGTTGGCCGGGGCGAGCCGTGCGCTGCTTGCGCCGCTGGATCGTCTCACCGATCTCGCCCGCGACATCACCACGGGGGATCGGGGTCGGCGGCTGCGCCCAGACCGTCCCAGGACCGAACTGGGGCGGGCGGCAGAAGCTTTCGACGACATGCTCGACGAGCTGGAGGATTCCGAGAAGCGGGCTCAGAGCGCCGCGCAGGGGGCGCAGCGAGCCGAAGCGGCAGTGCGGCGTTTCCTCGCCGACGCTGCCCATGAGCTGCGTACCCCGATAGCGGGAATGCAGGCCGCTGCCGAGCAGATCGCCGGAAACGTCAGCGTGCATGTCGGCCGGTCCATCGGAGAGGACGCCATCGAGCCCGAGGTACTTCGCCAGCATCGTCGTGCCAGCCTGTTGTTGACCGAAGCGCGGCGGGCCACCCGGCTGGTCACCGACATGCTGGACTTGAGTTATATCGATGCCGGATTGCCGTTGGAGCTCAAAGACATCGATCTGGTCGGCATCGTCGACACCCAACTGGACCGGGCCGCGCTGCTTGCTCCGCAACTCCGGATCGGGCGGACCGGCCTGGACTCAGTGAGCGCCCGCGTCGACCCCACGCGCGTCGCGCAGATTCTGTCCAACCTGCTCGACAACGCGCGCCGTTACACACCGCCCGGTGGACAGATCAACGTCGACGTCGGCAAAGACAGCGGGGGTGTCGCGGTGGTCGTCACCGACACCGGCATAGGGGTGGGTGCCGAGGACGCCGAGCGGATCTTCGATCGGCTGGTGCGCCTGGACAGCGCCCGCGGCCGCGACCACGGCGGTGCCGGGCTGGGCCTGCCGATCGCCCGGGCGTTGGCCGAGGCGCACGGGGGGACACTGACGTGCGTTCCCTGCAACGGGGGCGCCTGCTTCAGACTGGTCATCCCGACGGGTTTCGGCGGGGCCGTGGTCAGCTCTGCACGTAGCCCGGCGGGTTGACGGCGTCGACCCACAGGTCTACGCCCAGGTCGCTGCCGGGCACACAGTCATAGACCGATAGGTCGGTGATGCCGGAGTCCACCAGCACGTCCTCGCACAGCAAAGAGTTGCCGGTGTATTCGCGGGCCGGCTTGGTCACGATGGCGTATGCGGCGTCGGCGTAGATCTCCGGGGTGCGAGAGCGCGCCATCGCCTCGTCTCCGCCGAGCAGGTTCTGTACCGCGGCGGTAGCGATCATGGTGCGCGGCCACAGCGTGTTGGAGGCGATCCCGTGCTGGCGCAGTTCCTCGGCCATCCCGAGGGCGCACAGCGTCATCCCGAACTTGGCCATCATGTAGGCGGTGGGCTTGAGCCACTGAGGCTCCAGCCGGATCGGCGGGGACAGCGTCAGGATGTGCGGGTTGTCGCGGCCGATCATGTGCGGGATGCAGGCCTGCGACACCGCGTAGGTGCCGCGCACCTCGATGCCGTTCATCAGGTCGAAGCGTTTCAGCGGCACTTCGAGGATCGAACCCAGGTTGATCGCCGAGGCATTGTTCACGCAGATGTCGATGCCGCCGAACCGCTCGACGGTGGCGGCCACGGCCCCTGCCACGGAGTCCCCGTCACGGATGTCACCGACGATCGGCAGTGCCTGCCCGCCGGCCTCTTCGATTTCGGCGGCCGCGGTATAGATCGTGCCGTCGAGCTTCGGGTGTGGTTCGGCGGTCTTGGCGATCAGCGCGACGTTGGCGCCGTCGCAGGCGGCGCGCTTGGCGATCGCCAGGCCGATACCGCGGCTGGCGCCCGAGATGAACATGGTCTTGCCGGAGAGGGGTCCTGTGTTGGCCATGTTGGCCAGCCTATGCCGTCGATGACCTCGCTCATCGCCGGATGGCCGGGGTCGCAAGGGCAGGGGACGTCGGGGCGGTCCGACGCTTCGCGCCGAAATCGGGCGGGTCGACTCCCGGGAAGGGATTGATAAAAACAGTATATTAATGAGCGAAATACAAGTATTTCAGAATATCAATACTGGTCATTACTGTTGAAAACGTGACCATTTCCGTCGATATCGGGCCCGGGCGCGACCCGGCCGCCGTCTTCGAGGCCGGCGATGAGCGCCGTCGCGGTGCACGCCGTGATCACCGGTCGCGAAGGCGGTCCGGTCCTGCTGCTGTCCAACTCGCTGGGATCGACCCACCGGATGTGGGACGCCCAGATCGGCGCGCTGCAGGACCGGTTCCAGGTGGTGCGCTACGACACTCGTGGGCACGGCCAATCCCCGGTCCCGGACGGGCCGTACACCATCGACGACCTGGCCGACGACGTGATCGCACTGCTTGACCGGCTCGGTGTGGAGCGGGCACACCTGGTCGGACTGTCGCTGGGCGGGATGACCGCGATGCGGGTCGCGGCCCGCAACCCCGAGCGGGTCGACCGGCTGGCCGTGCTGTGCACGGCCGCGCACCTGCCACCGGCCACCGCCTGGCAGGAACGGGCCGCGACGGTCCGCGCCCGCGGTGCCGGCGCGGTCGCCGCCGCGGTGGTACAGCGGTGGTTCACCCCGCAATACCTTGCAGCGCACCCCGACGTCCGTGCCGAGGGCGAAGCCATGGTCGCCGCGACACCCGCGCAGGGCTACGCCGGCTGCTGCGAGGCGATCGCCGGCCTGGACGTCCGCGGCGACCTGGCCGTCATCACCGCCCCGACCCTGGCCGTCGCCGGCGCTGACGACCCCGCCACCCCGCCGGCCAAGCTTGAAGAGATCGCGGCCGGCGTCAAAAACGGTCGGCTGCTGGTCGTTTCGCACGCCGCTCACCTGGCCAACGCCGAACAACCCGAGATCATCACGCCAGCCCTCATCGAACACCTGGAGCGCCCATGAGCCTGAACAAAGTGGTCGAATCTGCGGCCGCGGCGGTCGCCGACATACCCGACAGTGCGAGTCTGGCCGTCGGCGGCTTCGGGCTGGCCGGCATCCCGTGGTTTCTCATCGAGGCCCTCCTTGAACAGGGCGCCACCGACCTGACCATCGTGTCCAACAACTGCGGGGTCGACGGTGCCGGGCTGGGCCTGTTGCTCGACGCGCGCCGGATCAGCCGGGTCATCGCCTCCTACGTCGGGGAGAACAAGGARTTCGCCCGCCAGTACCTGTCCGGTGAACTGACCGTCGAGCTCACCCCGCAGGGCACCCTGGCCGAAAGGATGCGCGCCGGGGGCAGCGGCATCGGCGCCTTCTTCACCCCCACCGGGGTCGGCACCGCCGTCGCCGACGGGGGACTGCCCTGGAGGTATCACCCCGACGGCAGCATCGCCATCGCCTCACCGCCCAAAGAGGTACGCAACTTCCGCGGCACCGACATGGTGCTCGAGGAGGGCATCACCACCGACTATGCGCTGGCGCGCGCCGCGGTCGCCGATAAGGCTGGCAACTGTCAATTCCACGCCGCGGCACGCAATTTCAACCCCCCGGCAGCCATGTCTGGACGGACCACCATCGTCGAAGCCGAGCGGGTCGTCGAGGTCGGGGAACTGCACCCCGACGCGGTTCACCTGCCCGGGATCTTCGTCAAGCGAATCCTGGCACTGACTCCGGAGCAGGCCGCGCGCAAGGACATCGAGAAGCGCACCACCCGGCCGATGACGGCGCGGGCGAGCCACGAGGCCGCCCGGGAGGCGGGCAATCAAGAGCAGGAGGCGACACGATGAGCTGGACCCGCGACGAGATGGCCGCGCGAGCGGCCCGGGAACTGCACGACGGCGACTACGTCAACCTGGGCATCGGCCTGCCCACCCTGATTCCCGGTCACCTGCCCGACGACTCCAGCATCACGCTGCACGCCGAGAACGGCATCCTCGGCGTCGGGCCTTTCCCCTACGACCATGAAGTCGACCCGGACCTGATCAACGCCGGAAAGCAGACCGTCACGGTGTTGCCCGGGGCAGCGTATTTCGACTCCGCGACCAGCTTCGCGATGATCCGCGGTGGCCATGTCGATGTGGCCGTGCTGGGCGGCATGCAGGTGGCGGCCAACGGTGACCTGGCCAACTGGATGGTTCCGGGGGCCATGGTCAAGGGCATGGGCGGTGCCATGGATCTGGTCAGCGGCGTGCGCCGGGTGATCGTCCTGATGGATCACACCACCAAGGCTGGTGCCGCCAAACTGGTCGCCGCCTGCGATCTGCCGCTGACCGGACGCGGTGTGGTCAGCCGGGTGATCACCGACCTCGGGGTGCTCGATGTCGCCGGCGACCGGTTCGCCTTGGTGGAGCTGGCGCCCGGGGTCGGTTATGACGAGGTGGTCGCGAAAACCGCGGCACCGGTGCTTGATCGACGGGCAGTTGGGCAACCGGCCGGCGTAGTAGGTTGAGCGCACGGCGCCAGGCGTCGACCTGGACGCATCGGAGTTGCTCGAAGCTGGATTCAGCGGCGCAATGCCACGGCAGCTTCGCGGTGACCTACAACTTCGTCCTCGACCCGGTGCAGGACTGAGGCCGCCATGCTGTTTCACGTACGGATGGATGTGCGGATCCCGCACGACCTCGACCCGCAGGTCCGTGCCGAGATTGTGGCCAGCGAAAAGGCGTACTCCCAGGATCTGCAGCGGTCAGGCAAGTGGCCGCACATCTGGCGGATCGTCGGCGAGTACTCGAACATCTCGATCTTCGATGTCGCGTCGAATGACGAACTGCACCAGATACTTTCCGGGCTCCCATTGTTCGCCTACATGGATATCCGGGTGACCCCCCTGGCCGGCCATCCCAGTGACGTGAAGGCGCTCACCCGCTAGCCGGTTGACGCGACTATGGCCGCTTTGGCCTATCGTGGCGAGCTTACGACGTAAACTCGTGGTCGGTGCGCGAAGCGGATCGCAGGTGGCCGCTGGATTCGGGCCGTCGATGCGGTGAAAAGGGTGATCTGGGTGGATGCCGGCGATCGCGGTGCGCAGCGGCCGGTGCACGCCGAGGGGGCCGACATCGGCGACGGTCTGCGGCCGTCGCACCTGAGCCGTGACGCGATCCTGGAAATGGCCATCGACTTCATCGACCGGCACGGACTGTCGAAGTTGACCATGCGTGGGTTGGGGGCAGCCTGCGGAGTCGAGGCGATGGCGCTGTACCGCTATGTGCACGGCCGTGGGGACCTGCTCACCGGAGTTGTCGACCATATCGTCGACCGGCTCTACGCGGATCAGCTCGCGGCGCGACGCCAGGAAGACGGCTGGCAGGACTACCTCATGCGGCTGGCGCACGGGGTACGCCAGATCGCACTCGACCATCCGGAGGTCTTTCCGCTGGTCGCCACCCAGGCCCCGGAGGCCCCGTGGGTTCGGCCACCGCTGCGCAGCCTGCGCTGGATGGAGAGCTTCCTCGACACGCTGATCGCCTATGGATTCGACGACGGCGCCGCGGTGTCCGCCTACCGTTCCTACACCACGTTTCTGATCGGTCATCTGCTGTTGGAAGTGTCGGCACGCGGCGCTGAACTGCACCCCGACGAGGTGCTTCTCGATGACAGGGGCGCGCGGTCCGGGCGCGACCTTACCGACTACCCGCACCTGCTACGCCTGCAGCCGATGTTGTCGCAGGACCGCAGCACCGCGGAGTTCGAGGAGGCGCTGGAGGCCATCCTGGACCGGCTCGAGCTGCTGATCGCCCGGCGCTGAAGCGATCGGGCCACCCGATGAGGGTTTACGTCGTAAACATAGTGGGTATCCCTTCTGTCGCAACGCCACATGAGGGAGGAGTTCACGATGGGATTGGCAGACAAAGCCAAACATGCCGCGGAGGACGTCGCGGGCAAGGCCAAAGAGGCCGCCGGCAAGGTCACCGGCAATGACGACCTCAGGAACGAGGGCAAGGCTGACCAGGGCAAGTCCAGCCTGAAGAAGGCCGGTGAGAACATCAAGGACGCCTTCAAGGACTAACAAGCGAGAACACCGCCCCGTGCGCCGATTACGGCGTGCGGGGCGGTGGCGTGTCCGGGGG